>DWWN01000040.1 GCA_019119685.1 Candidatus Faecalibacterium faecigallinarum | reverse complement strand
TTTTTTCATCTTTTTTCAAGCGAACTTGAAGTGCTTTTTCTACTCTTGCCTCTCGGCGGGGCTTCCCGCCGGGCGCTCGCATATAGTACTACTTTTTCCGTTACTTGTCAACCCCTTTTTGCAAATTTTTTTGCCGCGCTCCAAACTTCTTGACAACCACCCCGCCCCGCCGTTATGATGGTTATAATATATATAATAGAAAGCGAGCGTGGATCTTTATGTCCTGCATTACCGTCCGGGGCTGCGTCATTGGGCAAGGCCGCCCCAAAGTCATCCTGCCGATCGTGGAGGAAACCGAACAGGCCGTCCTTGCACAGGGGCAGGCGTTCGCCCAGCTGGCGGCCGACTGCATCGAATTCCGGGCCGACTGGTTTGCCGGCTGGCGGGACGCGGCCGCCCTCTCCCGCTGCCTGACCGGGCTGCGCGCCGTCCTCGGGGACAAGCTGCTCCTGGTCACTCTGCGCACCCAGGCGGAGGGCGGCCGGGCAAACGCCGCCTTTCCAGAATATGCTGCTTTCTGCCGCCGCGTGTGGGAGAGCGGCTGCGCCGACCTCGTGGACATCGAGTTCTTCACCGCCGGGGCCGGGCTGCCCGGCCTGATCGCCCAGGCCCATGCCCACGGGACGGCGGTGGTCTGTTCCAGCCACGATTTTGCCAAAACGCCGTCCCAGGCCGAAATGACCGCCCGGCTGTGTGCCATGCAGGCCGCCGGGGCCGACCTGCCCAAACTGGCCGTCATGCCCCAAAGCCGCCGGGACGTTCTGGCCCTGCTGGCCGCCACCGCCGAGATGGCCGAGCGCCACCCCGAGACCCCCGTCATCACCATGAGCATGGGCGCGCTGGGCGCTGTCAGCCGCATCTGCGGCGAGGCGATGGGCTCCGCCATGACCTTTGCCTCAGCCGGCAAGGCCAGCGCCCCCGGCCAGATCGAGCTGGACGTCCTCGCCCCCATCCTCGACCGGCTATCCCTGGCGTAACAAAAAAGTCCCGCCCGGACGACATGTGCGTACGGGCGGGACACAACCAGGGAAATTTGGCGCTGAGAGTGTGCGAGGCCGCAAGGCCGAGTGCATGGTTCAGCGGCAAATTTTGTCCCCAGGGGGATATTAGGGGGAAGGAATTTCTGTCCTGCGCAGCAGGCAGAAATGGGTTCCCCCTAAAGCGTGCCGCATTGCGGCACGCACGTTTACTTTTTCCCTTTACCGGTCAGCTTGCCCAGCATCACCTTCCACTTGGGATAGCCCCAGCGGGGGTCCTCGGCAAAGTCGTCGGCCAGCTTCCAGGGGAAGATGCCGTCGTCAAAGTAGAGGCTGCCATCCTCGCCCACCCGGGTCAGCTTTTTGGGCAGGTACTGCTCGTCGTAGTAGCCGGTCTTGGGGCGGGACCAGTGCAGGGTGCCGTCGGGGTCCATTCCATCACACCAGACGCCAAAGACGAAGGTGGCCGCCTCGCCATAGCAGTGCTGTTCAAAGCGGATCTTCCCGTCGTAGTAAAATTTCATGACCTCCAGCGTGCCCGACTCCTTTTTGCCGTCGCGGCCCAGCACGGGGCGGTAGTCCTGCTGATAGCGGCAGCCGCAGTGGCTGCCCGCGAACTGTTTGGCATCGTATGCCATGGCGATTCACCTGTTCCTTTCCGTTGTCCTGCCGGGGCAGACCGTCCGGCCGCCCCGCTGCGTTCCTCTTTATGATAACAGACTGCCTTTCGTTTCACAAGGCTTTTCAAATTTCTTTGGGCGTGTTATACTGGACATATCCGCACAAGGAGGTTACAGGATGCGATTTTCCACCAAAAGCCGGTACGGCCTGCGCCTGATGGCCGAGCTGGCCTGCGCCGCGCCGGGCCGCGCCATGCCCCTGAAAGAGATCAGCGAGCGCCAGCAGCTCAGCTTGAAATACCTCGAGCAGCTGGTCACGCCCCTGGCCCGCGCCGGGCTGGTCAAGAGCGAGCGGGGCAGCCAGGGCGGCTACCGCCTGGTCAAAGACCCCGCCCAGACCACCGCCGGCGAGATCATCGCGGCCATGGAGGGCAGCGTCGCCCCCATCCCCTGCCTGGAAAGCGAGATCAACGAGTGCCCGCTGTCCGGCCAGTGCGCCACCCTGCCCTTTTGGGCCGGGCTGGACGAGGTCATCAACCAATATCTGGACAGCGTGACCCTGGCCGACATCGCCAAAAGCATGGCCGAAAGCGGGGGCGGGCCCTGCGCCCAGACAAAAAATCGGGCTTCGGGCGAAAAAACACCTTGACATTTGCCGCCAAATCCGTTATAATAAGCAGGCATTCGACGGAATGCCGGGTGTATAGGGGTATAGCTCAGTTGGTAGAGCAGCGGTCTCCAAAACCGCGTGCCGTGAGTTCGAGACTTACTACCCCTGCCAAGAGCACAGTGCCAGCCGGCGCTGTGCTTTTTTGTTATCCGCACGCGCCGCGCTGTCCTGTCATAGGATGGCCCCAGAAGGAGGATGCCTATGGATATCGAATACCTGCTGCTGTTGCAGCGGCTGCGGGAGGCGGCCGGCGCTGTGCTGACCCCGCTGATGGAGCTTGTCAGCGAGCTGGCCGCCAGTTCCGTCACCATCGGGGCCGCAGCCTTCATCTTCTGGGCTGTGGACCGGCACTTCGGCGGCTTTTTGATGCTGAACTATGTGGGCAGCAGCCTGCTGACCCAGATCGTCAAGCTGACCGCCTGCGTCTACCGCCCCTGGGTGCGGGACAGCCGGGTCCACCCGGTCATCACCGCGCTGGATACCGCCACCGGCTACTCGTTCCCCTCGGGGCACACCCAGAGCGCCACCGCCATTTATGGCAGCGTGGGCCTGTGGTACGGCCGCAAGCGCCGCTGGCTGGCCGTCCTGATGGTGGTCATGATCCTGCTCACCGCCTTTTCCCGCAACTATCTGGGGGTGCACACCCCGCAGGACGTCCTGGCCGGCATGGCCCTGACCGGCGGCTACCTGTGGCTGAACGGCAAGGTCGCGGCCCGGCTGGAGCGCCAGCCCGGCTTTGACAAAACGGTGGCCGCCGTGGGGACTGCGGCCGCCCTCGCGGCGGTGGTCTGGTTCTCCTGCAAGAGCTACCCGCTGGACTATGTGGACGGCGCGCTGCTGGTGGACCCCGAAGCAATGATGGAGGACGGCTTCATGGCCGCCGGGATGGTCTTTGGGTTTTACCCCGGCTGGCTGATCGAGCGGCGGTGGCTCCGCTTTTCCACCGCGCAGCGCTCGGCGGGGCAGTACCTCCTGGCCGCCGCGGCCCTCGTCCCCATGCTGCTGATCTACAAGCTGCTGCCCGGCCTGCTGGCCGGCCTCACCGGCCCGCTGTGGGCCGAGTTCCTCAGCTGCGCGCTGCTGGCTTTTTACGTCATGGCCCTGGTGCCCGCCCTGATCTGCCGGCTGCAAAAGCGGCAAAAAGCATAGTCTGAAAGCCTCCCTATTGGAGGCTTTCTGCTTTTCTGCGCGCTTTTTTGACAAAATGGCGGGAAGTTTGAAAAAATCGCAAATTCACCCTTGACAACCCGCCCCCCGATTGGTATAATAAGACACGTTCCGGCGGTCAGCCGCCGGCGGCCATCACAAGTATGGCCCGGTAGCTCAGTTGGTTAGAGCACCAGCCTGTCACGCTGGGGGTCGTCGGTTCGAGCCCGATCCGGGTCGCCATATGCTGCTATAGCTCAGTTGGTAGAGCGCATCCTTGGTAAGGATGAGGTCTCCAGTTCAAATCTGGATAGCAGCTCCATTCTGCAAGGTCCCTCGAAGGCACAAGCCTTCGGGGGGCCTTTTTTGCTCGCCGGCAGGCCGTGTTCCCCTCTGGAAAGCTGCCCATTGACGAAACCGCGTCTTCGTTGTAATATAAGGAAGGCGGGAGTTAGCGGCAAACAACTTTCGCCTTATGGAGGTGTGAAAATGTATTTGAAAGACGCGCAGATCGGCCGGACGTACGTCGTCCAGAAGATCGACCTGCCCTTCCAGCTGGAACGCCGGCTGGAAGCGCTGGGCATGACCAACCAGACGCCGGTCTCGGTGTTGAACCGGAAAGGAAAAGGCATTCTCATCATCAAGCTGCGGGGCACCCGCTTTGCCCTGGGCTGCAACATCACCAAAAACATTGAAGTAGAGGAGGGCCAGCCGGATGCCTGAACAGAAACATGATATGACCATCGGGTTTATCGGCAACCCCAACTGCGGCAAGACCACCCTGTTCAACGCCTACACCGGCGCAAACCTGAAAGTGGCCAACTGGCCGGGCGTGACGGTGGAAAAGGTGGAGGGCGCGGTCAAGCACCACGGCCTGAACATCCACCTGGTGGACCTGCCCGGCACCTACAGCCTGACCTCCTACACCATGGAGGAGACGGTCAGCCGCCAGTTCATCCTCAGCGACGAGGTGGACGTCATCATCAACGTGGTGGACGCCTCCGCGCTGGAGCGCGGGCTTTACCTGACGCTGCAGCTCTTGGAGCTGGGCAAGCCGGTGGTCATGGCACTGAACATGATGGACATTGTGGAAAAGCGCGGCATGGAGATCGACCTGCACCGCCTGCCCGAGATGCTGGGCATCCCGGTCATCCCGGTGTCGGCCCGGCAGCGCCGCGGCCTGGACGCCCTGCTGCACGCGGCGGCCCACCACAAGGACAGCACCGGCCCCGACCTGCTGGTCCACCAGCACAAGACAGTGTCCCACCACAAGCACGACCACCACGCCGAATACACCATGGTCTACTCGGACCAGATCGAGGACAAGATCGACCAGATCATCCCCGCGCTGCAAAAGCGCTACCCCAGCCTGACCAACCTGCGCTGGCACGCGCTCAAGCTGCTGGAAGGCGACCAGGAGATCACCCAGAAGTACCCGGTGGACCTGCCCCAGGTGCTGGACCGCAGCTATGAATCCGACATCATCAACCAGAAATACGACTTCATCGGCGAGATCATCGACGAGGTGCTGATCCACAAGGAGCGCCAGGACGTTTTGACCGAGCGGGCCGACCAGCTGCTGACCAGCAAGGTGTGGAGCATCCCGGTGTTCCTGCTCATCATGGCGGTGATCTTCTTCCTCACCTTCACCATCGGCGACTGGCTGAAAGGCTACCTCGAGATCGCCATCGGCTGGCTGTCGGACGGCGCGGCCGCGGGCCTCGGCGCCATCCACGCCGGTGACGTCCTCACCAGCCTGATCGTGGACGGCATCATCGCGGGCGTGGGCACCATCGTCACCTTCCTGCCCAATATCCTGATCCTGTTCCTCTGCCTGGCCCTTTTGGAGGACAGCGGCTACATGGCCCGCGTGGCCTATGTGATGGAGGGGGTCATGTCCAAGCTGGGCCTGTCGGGCAAAGCCTTCATCCCCATGCTGCTGGGCTTCGGGTGCACGGTGCCGGCCATCATGGCCTCCCGCGCGCTGGAAAACAAGCACGACCGCCTCAAGGTCATGCTGGTGACGCCCTTCATGAGCTGCAACGCCCGCCTGACCATTTACATCCTGTTCTCCGAGATGTTCTTTGGGGACAACGCCATGGTGGTGGCCTACGCCATGTACCTGATCGGCATCGTGGTGGCCATCCTGGTCACGGCCCTGCTCCACCTGCTGGACCGCAAAAAGAGCGTCAACTACCTGCTGATCGAGCTGCCCGAGTATAAGCTCCCCGACGCCCACACCGTGGCCATCTACGTCTGGGAAAAGGTCAAGGATTATCTGGAAAAGGCCGGCACCACCATCTTCATCGCCACCCTCATCATCTGGGTGGTGCTCAACTTCGGCCCCGGCGGCTACACCCCCGATATGTCGAACAGTTTCGGCGCGGTGCTGGGCAAGCTGCTGACCCCCTTCTTCGCCCCCATCGGCCTGGGCTTCTGGCAGATCGCCGTGGCCCTCATCGCCGGCATCTCGGCCAAGGAAGTGGTGGTGTCCAGCTGCGCGGTCCTGTTCGGCATCGTCAACGCTTCCAGCCCCGCCGGCATGGCGTCCTTTGCCGCCGCGCTGGAGGGCATCGGCTTCGGGCCTTTCAACGCCCTCTGCCTGATGATCTTCTGCCTGCTGTACATCCCCTGCGCCGCCGCCCTGGGCACCATCCAGAAGGAGTCGGGCAGCTGGGGCTGGATGGCCTTCACCGCCGTGTTCCAGCTGGCGGTGGCCTGGGTCGTCACCTTCGTGGTCTACCAGGCCGGTATGCTGATCTTGTAACGGGAGGGCACAAACCATGCTTTCCACCCTGCTTGCCGTCCTGATCGTGCTGGCCCTGGCGGGCTGGGCCGTCTGGGCGGTGCGCCGCATCCGCCGGCGCAAAGGCCGCGGCTGCGGCAGCTGCTCGCAGGACTGCCCCTACCGCGGCAGCGGCGACTGCCACTGAAAATAGCTTGCATAATTGCAAACAAGTCCCGCCCGGACGACATGCGCGTCCGGGCGGGACACATACAGGGAAATGGAGCGCTGAGAGTGTGCGAGGCCGCAAGGCCGAGTGCACGGTTCAGCGCTTCATTTTGTCCCCAGGGGGATATTAGGGGGAAGGAATTTCTGCCGCGCGACTGCGCGCAGAAATGGGTTCCCCCTAAACTTTTAGCCCACGCCGTGGAGCAGGAAGCGCAGCGCGCCGATCAGGTTGGCGTCGTTGCCGTAGCGGCAGCGGACGATCTCCGGCTTGCCGAAGGCGGTAAAGGGCACGGCCGCGTAGATCTCGTCCAGCTTGGCGCGGATGATGCCGGTCACTTCGGGGCGGGCGCTGATGCCGCCGCCAATGGCGTACTTTTCCAGGTCCAGCACCGACTGCACGGCGTAAATGCCCGCCGCCGTCATCTCGCCGAAAAAGGCCAGGGCCTCGGCGGCCTCGGGCTCGCCGGCGTCGTACGCCGCGAAGAACTGCAGGCCGTCCAGCCCTTCCACCGGGATGCCCTTGCGCCGGGCATAGGCCCGCAGCAGGCCGGTGGTCGAAGCGTACTGGGCCCACATCCGGTCTGCGCCCGCGCCGTATACGTCGCTCATAAAGGCCTGGCCCATCCCCTCCAGCCGGACCGGCAGGAAGGACAGCTCCCCGGCGGCAAAGGTGCTGCCCATCCAGATGCGGCGGTTCAGGACGATGCCCCCGCCGGTCCCGGTGCCCAGCACCAAGACCGCGCCGTTGGCGGTGCCGGCCAGCGCGCCGGTCCACGCCTCGGCGTTGGCCGCGCACTTGGCGTCGTTGGCCACCGTCACGGGGCAGCCCAGCCGCCCAGCAAACAGCTGCCCCACCGGTGTATCCTGGATGAAAGGGAACGCCCCGCCGGTGTGGGCCACGCCCGTCCGCGTGTCGATCCGCCCCGGCATCGAGACGGCCGCGCCCTCATACCGGCCGCGGAACTTTTCCCCCACCGCCGCCACTGCGTCCAGCAGGCTTTCCAGGCTGTCCATGGGCGAAGGGACCTTGCCGCTCTCAAGAAAGCTGCCGTCCTCCCCCATCAGGGCGTACTTGATGAACGTGCCGCCAATGTCCAGCACCAGATATTGTTTCATAGCGTCCTCCTTATCCTGTTTTTAATCCCAGCCGAACAGGGAGCGGCCCTCGTCCAGCCGGCCGATCTGCTCCATTTCCGCCCCGGTCAGGGCAAAGTCGAACAGGGCGAAGTTTTCTTCCATCCTGTCCCGGCGGCTGGTCTTGGGGATCACCGCGACCCCGTTCTGGACCAGATACCGCAGGGCCGTCTGGGCCGCCGTCCTGCCGTGGGCCGCGCCGATCTCGTTCAGCATCGGCTCGGCAAAGAGGTCCCGCCGCCCCTCGGTGAAAGGCGCCCATGCCTGCATCCGGGCGCCGCAGCTTTCCAGCTTCTGTTTCAGTTCCAGCCGCGGGAAATAGACGTGGGATTCTACCTGGTTGACCGCCGGCGCCTCCCCGCAGAGCCGGGCCAGCCGCTCGTATTCCTCCCAGGTGAAATTGGACACGCCGATGGCCCGCACTTTGCCCTCCCGCCGGGCCTCCTGCAGGGCGCGGTACATGGCGGGGGCTTCCTCATAGGGCTCGTGGATCAGCACCAGGTCGGCGTAGTCCGTCCCCAGCGCCCGCAAAGACGCGTCGATGTCCCGCCGGGCCTTTTCATAGCCGGCGCTGGTCCGGCACAGCTTGGTGGTGAGGAAGACCTCCTCCCGGTCAAGGCCGCTCTCCCGCACCGCCTGCCCCACGATCTCCTCGTTCTCGTACATGCGCGCGGTGTCCAGCAGGCGGTAGCCCACTTCCAGGGCCTGCCGGATGCTCCGACGGCCCGCGTCCCCCCGCAGCTGCCAGGTGCCATAGCCCAGCATGGGCATCTGCACGCCGCCCGCCAGGCCAAGGTATTCCATCGCTTCGGCCTCCTTGTATTATAGAGTAGTAGTTATTAGAGCCCCTCTCCAAGGGCTGTGCTACACTGTAAGGGATGCTGTGGATTGGTTTGGGCCTCCTACCACAAGATGGTTCACGAAAGGTTCCAACCACAGCCCCT
>DWWN01000039.1 GCA_019119685.1 Candidatus Faecalibacterium faecigallinarum | reverse complement strand
ATCGTGTACACAGGCATGACCGAGAGCGAAGAAGCCCTGCTCTTTGCCCAGCAGACCGGCGAATCTGCCAGGCTGACACCCGGCGATAAAATGCGCGCCATGATCTACGGCGGCGACCCGGAATGTATGGCCTTCCTGAAGGCCACGGAATCGGTGGGGTTGAAGCTGGACTATGCTCAGCGCCGCGGAAAGTATCGTCTTGGCTGCATCGGCACTGCATTCGAGGAGTTCAAGCGGGTGGGAGCCGACCTTTATAAGGAAGCTCTGTCTATGATCGTGGCCGCCTGGCATGGCGACCCTGAGTCCCTGCGGGCCGAAACGGTTCAGAGCGTGATCCGCTTTATCGAGCTGTACCACGACGAGTACGACTCCCGCCGTCTTATCACTCGCCTGCACAAGACCGACCCGTTGACCATCTACCGGGAAGGGCAGGCCATGGGTGTCAACATGGCCGGGTACAAGAAGTATCTCTATCAGGTCTACTGCATTTACAACGGGAGCAGCAAAAAGAAAGTGCTGCCCATGAAGTTCTAAATTATTGCTTTTACCCTTTGAGCGGACGCTGCCCGCAGGCTGTGGGCAGCGTCTTACATAAAAATATACAAAGGGGGTATGTTGCTTGATTCCTAAAAACTGGCGATATATACGGGGAGACATCTACTACGCCAATATGGAACCCCATGTTGGCTCGGAGCAAGGCGGGGAGCGGCCGGTGGTGGTGCTGCAGAATGATATGGGCAACAAGCATTCGTCCACGCTCATTATTGCTACCCTTACATCCAAGGTGGATAAGAAGCTAAACCTGCCGACTCACGTTTTGCTTGACCAAAATCCGGGGTTGAAAGTCCCTTCTATCGTACAGTTAGAGCAAATCTTCACCATCGACAAACGCCGTGTGCAGCGGTTTGCCGGTCAGACTAGCAGCGAGGAAATGGACCGGATCGAAGCGGCGTTGAAAATCAGCTTGGGAATGAATTTATCTTCTAATAAAGTATGAGGACGCTTTTATGATGACGCATCGAGAGGCTTATCGCGTTATGCTGCAAGGCTACCCGGATGTGCTGAACATTGAGCAGATGTGCGAGATTTTGAAAATCAGCACCAAAACCGGTTATCGGCTTTTGAAGGATGGACAAATCCAGAATCTAAAAATCGGCCGTTCTTACCGGATTCCCAAAGCACATTTGGTAGCCTACTTAATTCAATTTGACCCCAGCATAGTGCAGGCATAACATCCTTGTCATCTTTCCGGCTGCTGGCTATACTAAAGATGTCAGCAGCAGAAGCCTGACTCGTGGGGTAGATTGAAAGGAGGACCACTCATGGTAGCAGGACATCTGCAAGAAAAATACGGCATCTTTTATATCGTCTTAAGCTATAAAGACAGCAACGGCAAAAGAAAGGTAAAATGGGAATCCACGGGCCTGCCTGTCAAGAAAAACAAGAAGAAGGCCGAAGCACTTCTTCTGGAACGGCGGCGGACCTTTGTTCCACCGCAGGAACAGGCAGAAGTCAAGCTGGATGACCAGATTCTTTTTTCAGACTTTCTGGTGAAATGGCTGGAGATCGCCAAGAACTCTGTTCAGCTCACTACTTATGCAAGCTACCAGACTATGATCCAGAATGTAATCGCGCCCTACTTCCGAAAGAAAGGCATCCGGTTGGTGGATTTGAAAGCAGTTGACTTACAGGAGTTTTACACAAAGCAGTTGGAGCGGGTCTGCGCCAACTCGGTGATTCACTATCATGCGGCCATCCACAAGGCTTTGAAATACGCAGTTAAAATCGACCTGATTCCTGCCAACCCGGCAGATAAGGTCGAGCGTCCCAAGAAAAACGAGTTCCGGGGGAACTTTTACAGCGCAGAGGAGATCAATCTTCTTTTGGAAGCAGTCCGCGGAACGAAGCTGGAAATCCCGGTTCTGATGGGAGCATTTTACGGGCTGCGCCGAAGCGAAGTCCTGGGTCTGAAATGGGACGCCATTGATTTTGAAGCCAACACACTGGAGATCCGGCATATTTTGACCCAGGCGTATCTGGACGGAAAGAAAGTGATTGTTCAGGCTGACCGGGCCAAGAACAAATCCAGCCTCCGCACCCTGCCTCTGGTTCCGCAGATTCGGGACCGTCTGCTGGAACTCAAGGGCCAGCAGGAAACCTACCGGAAGCTGTGCGGTCGGTGCTACAACAAAGAGTATCTCGGCTATCTTTGCGTGGATGAGGTGGGCAACATCTTCCGCCCCAACTACATCTCAGAGGCATTCCCAAAATTCCTCAAAGCCAACGGGATGCGCCCCATTCGCTTCCATGACCTCCGCCACTCCTGCGCCAGCCTGCTTCTGTCCAATGGCGTTCCCATGAAGCAGATTCAGGAATGGCTGGGTCACAGCGATTTCTCCACCACCGCCAACATCTATGCGCATCTGGATTACAGTTCCAAGCTCTCTTCTGCGCAGGCGATGGCCGCCAGCCTCAGCCTGGGCGATGTCTCCTGACTCTGCACAGGGTACAAATCTTGTGCGGTGCGCCGGCAAAAAAGAGGGGACAGATGAATCAAAATTCACCTGTCCCCTCGGTTTGGCGGAGCAGCAGGGATTTGAACCCTGGCAACCTTACGGTTCTACGAGATTTCGAGTCACGCCTCTTCGACCACTTGAGTACTGCTCCAGATATGAAATTGTAAAACGCTGAAAAACTTTTGGAAAGATATGCAGGGAAGATGTTCGCTTTCCCGGTACACAACCACCCTCAAAAAGCGGCTTCACTCCTTGGCCTTTTGAGATTTGACTTCCAAAAATCCGAACGGATTTCGAGTCACGCCTCTTCGACCACTTGAGTACTCCTCCAGATATTTTGTTTTGCAGCTTTATTATTATAGCAAAAACCCGCCCCGGCGTCAACTGCCAGAGCGGGTTTTCTTGCTTTTTTATGCGGAGCGGGTCACTTGCCGGCCAGCAAGATGGCCAGGACGGCCTTCTGGACGTGGAGGCGGTTTTCAGCCTCGGTGAAGATCTCGTCGGCGTGGTCCTCAAAGACGGCGCTCGAGATCTCCTCGCCCCGGTGGGCGGGCAGGCAGTGCAGCACCATGCAGCCGGGCTTGGCGCCCGCCAGCAGGGCGCTGGTCAGCTGATAGCCCTGGAAGTCCCGCATCCGGCGCTCGGTTTCCTCGCCGGCGGCGTTGTTCCACACGGCCGTGACCACCACGTCGGCGTCCCGGACGCCCTCGCGGGGGTCGTGCAGCAGCCGGAAGGCCTGGCCGTACCGGTGGGCGAACATCAGCACGTCGGCGGCCGGGCGGTAGGCCGGCGGGCAGACGCAGGTCACCTGCATCCCGGCCAGCAGGCCGCCCACGATCAGGCTGTTGGCCATGTTGTTGCCGTCGCCCACAAAGCAGAGCTTCTGGCCCTCCAGCGCGCCGCGGCGCTCCCGGATGGTCATCAGGTCGGCCAGCACCTGGCAGGGGTGGGCGTAGTCGGTCAGGCCGTTGATGACCGGCACCCCGGCGTATTCGGCCAGCTCCTCGAGGTCGCGCTGGCGGTAGGTGCGCCAGACGATGCAGTCGTAATACCGGCCCAGCACCCGGGCGGTGTCCCGCAAAGGCTCGCCCCGGCTGGCCTGCAGCTCGGTGGCCGCGTTCATGTAGCTGCCCAGGCCCCCCAGCTGGAACACGCCCACCTCAAAGCTGGTGCGGGTGCGGGTAGAGGCTTTGGAGAACATCAGCGCGACGCTCTTGCCCGCCAGCAAAGGCGGGGTGCCGCCGGCCTTCTGGGCGGCTTTCAGCTCCACGGCCACGTCCAGGATGTGGTACAGCTCCTCCCGGGTCAGGTCGTTCATTTTCAGCAGATGGTTCATGGCTGCCCTCCCGCGCTCACGGGCGGAGCGGGTCCATCCCGCACAGCACCTCGTCCAGGATCACCAGCGCCCGCTCGATGTCGTGCGCCGTGACCACCAGAGGCGGCAGCAGCCGCAGCCGGGTCTTGGCCGTCAGGACCAGCAGGCCCCGCTCCCGGCAGGCGGCCAGCACGTCCGCCGCCTGGATGCCGTCCTCGAACTGGACGCCCAGCATCAGGCCCAGGCCCGACACCTCGGTGACGTGGGGCAGCTTTTCCAGCCCGGCGCGCAGCTGGGCGCCATGCTCCCGCACGGCGGCCAGGAACCGCTCGTCCAGGCGGCCCAGCACCACATTGGCCCCGGCGCAGACCACCGGGTTGCCCCCGAAGGTGGAGCCGTGGGTGCCGGGGCCCATGCCGGCGGCGATCTTGTCGTTGACCAGCACGGCGCCGATGGGCAGGCCGCCGCCCAGCCCCTTGGCCAGAGTGACGATGTCGGGCCGCAGGTTGTACTGCTCGCAGGCCAGGAAGGTGCCGGTGCGGCCCACGCCGGTCTGCACCTCGTCCACGATCAGGCACAGGTCTTTTTCGTCGCACAGGGAGCGCACTTCCTGCACGAACAGCGGGTCCAGCGCGACCACGCCGCCCTCGCCCTGGACCAGCTCCAGCATGATGGCGCAGGTGTGCTCGTCCACCAGTTTGGTCAGGGTGTCGATGTCCCCGGCGGGCGCGTAGGCAAACCCCTCGTTGAAGGGCCCGAAATACTGGTGGAACCCGGCCTGGCCGGTGGCGGTCAGGGTGGCCAGGGTCCGGCCGTGGAAGCTGTTGACCAGGGTGATGACGGTGCTGCGGCCGTCGCCGTAGCGGTCGTGGCTGTACTTGCGGGCGGCCTTGATGGCGCCCTCGTTGGCCTCGGCGCCCGAGTTGCCGAAGAACACCTTGCTCATGCCGGTGCGGCGGCAGAGCGCCTTGGCCAGCTTGGAGCAGGGAGCGGTGTAGTAGAGGTTGGAGGTGTGCTGCAGCTTGTGGGCCTGCCGGGAGACGGCCTCGGCCCATTCCAGGTCGCAGTAGCCCAGGCTGTTGACCCCGATGCCGCTGGTGAAGTCCAGGTAGTTCTGGCCCTCGGGGCCGTAGGCGTGGACGCCGTGGCCCTTTTCCAGGACGATGGGGTTGCGGTTATAGGTATGCAGGACGTAGTTGTTGTCCCGCGCAATGACTTTTTCAGAATCCATGGTAATACCTTTCTGCTTGTGTCAAAAAAGGGGGGCGTGCGCCCGCATTTACTCCCGATGGCTGCGGCGGGAAAACCGGGTGCCGGAGCCCCGGTTGGAGAACAGCTCCAGCAGCACGGTGTGGGGAACACGGCCGTCGATGATGACGGCCTCGTGCACGCCCTGGTAGATGGCGTCGGCCATGCCGCCGATCTTGGGGATCATCCCGCCCGCGATGATGCCGGCGGCCTTGTAGCCCTCGATCTCGCTCACGTCCACCTCGGGGATCAGGGTGCTCTCGTCGTTTTTGTCCCGCAGCAGGCCGGCGATGTCGGTCATCGAGACCAGCTTTTCCGCCTTGAGGGCAATGGCGATCTGCGCCGCGGCGGTGTCGGCGTTGATGTTGTAGGGCTGGCCTAGGTCGTCCATGCCCACCGTGGCGATGACCGGGATATACCCCCCGTCCAGCAGGCTGGAGATCAGGGTGGTGTCCACATGGGTGATCTCGCCCACATAGCCCAGGCGGCTGTCCAGCTCGGTGCAGCGCAGCATCTGGCCGTCCATGCCGCACAGGCCCACGCCGCGGCCGCGGAGCTTGGCCACCAGGTCCTTGTTCACCTTGCCGGCCAGCACCTGCTGGACCACTTCCATGGTGGGGCCGTCGGTCACGCGCAGGCCGCCCACAAAGCGGCTCTCGACGCCTACCTTTTGCAGCATCTCGTTGATGGCGGGCCCGCCGCCGTGCACCAGGACCACCCGTACCCCCAGCAAAGTCAGGGTGACCAGGTCGTTCATGACCGCGTCCTTCAGGGTCTCGTTGATCATGGCGTTGCCGCCGTATTTGATGACCATGGTCTTGCCATGGTACTTCTGGATGTAGGGGGTGGCCTCCGAAAAGAGGCGTGCCATTTCTTCGTTTTTCATCGTTCAGCGCCTCTCTCAGGTCCGGTAATCCCCGTTGATCTTCACATAGTCGTAGGTCAGATCGCAGCCCCAGGCTTTGGCGCTGGCGCTGCCCAGGCCCATGTCCACCCGCACCAGGATGTCGTGCTCGGCCAGGACCTTGGCGGCCTCCTCCTCGCTGTAGGGGTGGTAGGCGGCGTTCTCGCAGACGTACACTTCGCCCGCCGCGCTGGACAGCCAGACGCAGACCTTGTCGATGGAAAAATCCCCGGGCGTGTAGCCGATGGCGCAGAGGATGCGGCCCCAGTTGGCGTCCCGGCCAAAGACGGCCGCCTTGAACAGGTTGGAGCACACCACGCTGCGGGACACCGCCCGGGCGGTCTTGAGGTCGGGCGCGCCGGTCACTTCGCAGGTGATCAGGTGGGTGGCGCCCTCGCCGTCGCCGGCGTGCTCGGCGCACATATGCTCGGCAATGGCGGTCAGAGCGGCCACAAAGGCGTCGTAGTCGGGGCCCTCGGCCTCGATGGGCGCGTTGCCGGCCAGGCCCGACGCCAGGATGAGCAGGGTGTCGTTGGTGGAAGTGTCCAGATCGACGCTCATCTGGTTGTAGGTGCCGGGCACCACCTCGCGCAGGGCCTTCTGCAGCATGGCGGGGCTGACGGCGGCGTCGGTGGTGTAAAAGGCCAGCATGGTGGCCATGTTGGGGGCGATCATCCCGCTGCCCTTGCCGATGGCGCCCACGGTGCAGGTGACGCCGCCCAGCTGGAACTGGATGGCGTACTCCTTGCGGTGGGTGTCGGTGGTCATGATGGCGGTGGCGGCGTCGGCGCTGCCCTCGGCGCTGTGGGCCAGTTTGGCGGCCGCTGCCGGGATGCCCGCGGCAAAGGGGGCGATGGTCATGGGCTGGCCGATGACGCCGGTGGAGGAGGGCAGAACGTCCTCTGCGGGGATGCCCAGGGCCTGGCCCGTCAGGCGGCAGCACGCCTCGGCCAGGTCCACCCCGTTGGCGGCGCAGGTGTTGGCGTTGCCGCTGTTGACCAGGATGGCCTGGGCGTAGCCGTCGGCCAGGTGGGCGCGGTCCACCTTGATGGGGGCCCCGCAGACCTTGTTGGTGGTGTAGACCCCCGCCGCCGCGCAGCGGACGTCGGCCTTGATGAGGGCCAGGTCGTATTTGGAATGGTTGGCGCGGATGCCGCAGTGGACGCCCGCCGCCGCAAAGCCTTTGGGGGCGCACACGCCGCCGGTAACTTCCTGATACTGCATTGCTATACTTCCTCCTTGCAGGCCCCCTGCGGGGGCCAAAGACGCCCTGGGGCGCCGTATCACATCGTGGTGGGGCAAAGGGGCTTTGCCCGCCGGGCCGTCATTCGAGGCCGGCCGTTTCGTCCAGGCCCAGCATCAGATTCATGCACTGGACCGCCGCGCCCGACGAACCCTTGCCGAGGTTGTCGAACAGGGAGATCAGCAGCATCTGGCTGCCGTCGGGGCTGGCGGTGCAGAACAGCTCGATGCGGTCGGAGCCCTGCAGGGCCCCGGCGGCCAGCATCCCGTCCGCGGGCAGCTGGCCCAGGGGGTGGACGGTGAAAAGGGGCTCGCCGGCGTAGTAGCCGGCCAGGGCCCCGGCGATCTGGGCCGGGGTGACGCCGGGCAGCAGCTCCATCCGCAGGGGGACCGTGACCTCCATGCCGGAATAGTAGTCGTCCACGATGGGGCAGAACACCGGCGGCGCAGAAAGGCCGGACACCGCCTGCATCTCGGGCAGGTGCTTGTGGTGCAGCGTCAGGCCGTAGGCCCGGGGAGTGCTGTAAAGGGCGGGGCGGGCGGCGTCCTCATATTCGGCGATCATTTTTTTGCCGCCGCCGGAATAGCCGGTCAGGCTGTGGCAGCTGAAGGGATAGCCGGCCGGGACAAGGCCCAGCTCCACCAGGGGGCGGGCCAGGGCGATGAAGCCCGAGGCGTGGCACCCCGGCACGGCCACCCGGCGGGCGGCGCGGATGGCTTCCCGCTGGCCGTGCAGCTCGGGGAAGCCGTACACCCACCCCGGCGCGGTGCGGAAGGCGGTGGAGGTGTCCAGCACCTTGACCTGCGGGTCCACCAGAGGGATCACTTCCTTCGAGGCGGCGTCGGGCAGGCAGAGAAAGGCCAGGTCGGCCGCGTTGATGACCTCGGCCCGGCGGGCCAGGTCCTTGCGGTCGGCCTCGGAGATGGTGAGCAGCTCCAGTTCGGGCCGCCGGGCCAGCCGCTCGGCGATGCGCAGGCCGGTGGTGCCGGAGGAGCCGTCGATGAATACTTTGCAGCTCATGCTTTAGCCCCTTTCTCCCAGGCGTCCAGAGCGTCCAGGGCCTGTGCGATCTGCCCCTTGACGCTGGCGGCGCTGGGGCCGCCGTAGCTGGTGCGGCCCTCGCAGCAGTTGACCAGGTCGATGGCCTGGTAGACGTCCTGCCCGAACAGGGGGCTGTAGCCCTGGAACTGGTCCAGGGTGAGCTCCTCCAGCACCTTGCCGGAGGCGATGCAGTCGGCCACCATCTGGCCGGTCAGCTTGTAGGCGTCCCGGAAAGGCATCCCTTTCTTGGTCAGGTAGTCGGCGCAGTCGGTGGCGTTGATGAAGCCGGCCGCCGCCGCCCGGCGCATATTGGCCGGCAGGGTGCGCATGGTGTCCAGCATGGGGGTGATGGTGGTCAGGCAGAGGGACAAAGTGTCCACCGCGTCAAAGATGGCCTCTTTGTCCTCCTGCATATCCTTGTTGTAGGCCAGGGGCAGGCCCTTCATCATCACCAGCAGGGTGTTCAGGTCGCCGTAGACCCGGCCGGTCTTGCCCCGGATCAGCTCGGTGACGTCGGGGTTTTTCTTCTGGGGCATGATGGAGGAGCCGGTGGTGAAGGCGTCGTCCAGCTCGACGAACTTGAATTCCCAGCTGCACCAGAGGATGATCTCCTCCGACAGGCGGGACAGGTGCATCATGCAGGTGGAGATGGCCGCCGCCAGCTCGATGCAGAAATCGCGGTCGGACACGCCGTCCATGCTGTTGGGGCAGGGGGCGTCAAAGCCCAGCTTTTCGGCGGTGAAAGCCCGGTCCAGCGGGTAGGTGGTGCCGGCCAGCGCGCCCGAGCCCAGAGGGCACTGGCTGTCCATGCGGCGGGTGGCGTCCACAAAGCGGCCAAGGTCCCGCAGCAGCATCCAGGCGTAGGCCATCAGGGCGTGGCCGAAGGTGACGGGCTGGGCCCGCTGCAGGTGGGTGTAGCCCGGCATCACCGAGGCGGTGTTTTCCCCGGCCTTTTTGCAGATGACCCGGACCAGGTCCGCGATCAGCCCCTGCAGGCGGACGCTCTCGTCCCGCAGGGTGAGCCGGATGTCCAGGGCGACCTGGTCGTTGCGGCTGCGGCCGGTGTGCAGCCGCTTGCCGGCGTCGCCGATGCGGGCGGTGAGGGTCTGCTCCACAAAGGTGTGCACGTCCTCGGCGGCGGGGTCGATCTCCAGCGCGCCGGAAGCCAAATCGTCCGCGATGGAGGCCAGCCCGCCGAGGATGGCCTCGCAGTCGGCCTCCGAGATGATGCCCTGCCGGGCCAGCATGGCGGCGTGGACGCCGCTGCCCTTCATATCCTGGGCGATCATCCGCTGGTCGAAACGGATGGAGGAGTTGAAATCATTCACGCGGGAATCCACCGCTTTGGAAAAGCGGCCCTTCCAGAGTTGTTCAGCCATGACAGGCTCCTTTCAAAAAACGAGGGACTTGTTTCAGAACCGCGCGTACTGCGCCCGGTAAAACGGCAAAGCCGCCGCAAGAAGCGCGTCCTGCGGCGGTGCCGCCGGCCTTGCGGCCGGTTGTTGTTGACCTCTGCCCGGAAAGTGTGAGGCTCAGACAGAGGGGAGGAAAGCGGAGAGGATCAGTCCTTGGGCCACTTCTTGGACAGCTTGGCCCGCTCTTTGATGGACAGGCCGAACAGGTTGATGAACCCGGCGGAATCGGCCTGGTCGTAGTCGTCGTCCTCGCCGAAGGAGGCGGTCTGCTCGTCGTACAGGGTGTACGGAGAGGTGACGCCGGCGTTGATCATATTGCCCTTGTACAGCTTGAGCTTGACGTCGCCGGTGACGGTCTTTTCCAGGCTGTCGGCAAAGGCGTCCAGCGCCTCCCGCAGGGGAGTGAACCACTGGCCGTTGTAGACGATGTCGGCGTACTTCTGGGCCAGCTGGGCTTTGAAGTGGGCGCTCTCCTTGTCCAGGGTGATGGTCTCCAGGACGTTGATGGCCTTGTAGAGGATGGCGCCGCCGGGGGTCTCGTAGACGCCGCGGCTCTTCATGCCCACCAGGCGGTTCTCGACGATGTCCAGCAGGCCGATGCCGTTTTCGCCGCCCACCTTGTTCAGGTATTCGACCAGCTCGACCGCGCCCATCTCTTTGCCGTCCACGGCGGTGGGGATGCCCTTCTCAAAGTGGATGGTCACATAGGTGGGCACATCGGGCGCCTGCTCGGGGCTGACGCCCAGCTCCAGGAAACCGGGCTTATTGTACTGGGGCTCGTTGGCGGGGTTTTCCAGGTCCATGCCCTCGTGGGACAGGTGCCAGAGGTTTTTGTCCTTGGAGTAGTTGGTCTCGCGGCTGATGCGCAGGGGGATGTGGTGGGCCTCGGCGTAGTCGATCTCCTCGTCGCGGCTCTTGATGTTCCACTCACGCCAGGGGGCGATGATGGCCATATCGGGGCAGAAAGCCTTCAGGGTCAGCTCGAAGCGGACCTGGTCGTTGCCCTTGCCGGTGCAGCCGTGGCAGATGGCGTCTGCGCCCTCCTTGATGGCGATGTCGGCCAGCGCCTTGGCGATGCAGGGCCGGGCGAAGGAGGTGCCCAGCAGGTAATCCTCGTACTTGGCGCCGAACTTCAGGGTGGGGAAGATGTAGTTCTCGACAAAGTCCTTTTTCAGGTCCAGCACATACAGCTTGGAAGCGCCGGTCTTTTTGGCCTTTTCTTCCAGGCCGTCCAGCTCGGTGCCCTGGCCCACGTCGCCCGACACGGCGATGACCTCGCAGTTGTTGTAGTTCTCTTTCAGCCAGGGGATGATGATGGAGGTATCCAGGCCCCCGGAGTAGGCCAGCACGACCTTTTTGATGTCTTCCTTTTTCTTCATGGCAGTTCGCTCCTTTTTCGCCTCGCGGCGGGTTTCACACTTTCTTCCGCACGCCCTGTCGGTGCGGTCCTGCGCGCCGTTTTGCGCGTCTGTCCCTATTATACCCGCCGGGCCGTGAGCGTCAATGCAGAAAAATGCCAAACCTTTTGCGGTTTGCGGGGCGGTTTTAAGGCAATTTGTATTTTTATGCAGTTTTTGCTGTATATTATGCAAATATATGCAATACGGAATCGAAAAATCCCCGCGCCTTCCAACAAAGCGCGGGGACAGGGCTCACGTTGCGGTATACTTTTGGAGGACGGCGGCCGCCTCGTCCGGCGTCAGCTGCAGGCGGACGGGCGCAGGGGCGGCGCTGCCCTTGCGCAGGGGCAGCCACCAAATGGACATACCGCCCCAGCGGCCGAACTTATAGCCGGTGTGAGGCTGGCGGCCCACGCAGACAAAGCCGAACTTTTCGTGGAAGCGCTCGCTGGCGGGGTTGGGGTCGGCCAGCAGGGCGTAGACGTTCCAGTAGCCCTGCATCCGCAGCAGCTCGAGCAGGGCCCCGTACAGGGCTTTGCCCACCCCGGCCGAACAGGCGTCGGGGGCACAGTAGATGGTGCTCTCGACGTCCCAGTCGAAGGCCTCCCGCGGGTGGTAGCGGTGGGCGCAGGCATAGCCCAGCAGGCGGCCGTCCCCGTCCCGGGCCAGCAGCAGGGGCGCGCAGGCCAGGGTGTCCTCCACCCAGGCCTCGTATTCGGGCAGGGTGGAAGGGGTGATCTGGTAGGTGGCGGTCCGGTGCAGGACGTACCAGTTGTAAAGCTGCAAAATGTCGGCGGCGTCGGCCCGGGTGGCCATGGACAGGCGGGGCCGGTTCTTTTCGGACCAGGCGGCGCAGAGGGCTTCCTTTTCGGCTTTGGGCAGTTTTTTCAGGGCGGCTTCCCGCCGCAGGGCCGTGGATTTGTCGGGGCAGGGCTCGAGATAGGCCAGGCTCAGGGCGCCGAAAGCGCGGGTGGCCTTGGCTCCCTGGCCGGTCTTGTGGGCGTGGAGCCGGGCGGCGGGGTCGGTGGTCCAGCCGGTGTAGAGCTGCCCGCCCTCGCAGCGGACCATGTAGACGTAGGCGGGGGCCATGACTTCACGGTTTTCCATTGTTGCCATTGTACTTGAGGACCAGCCGGCAGGCGGCCACGGCGGTCTGCTTGTCGGCGGCGGTGATCAGAAAGCGGCTGGCGTGGCAGAAGCTGATGCCCGCCAGGCCGCTGCGGGCCTCGATGACGTCCTGGGGCTGGCCTGCCCATGAGGCGGGGAAGGGCAGCTTGGGCTTTTTGGTCCGGTGGTCGGTGACGCACTGGGCGCTCCAGCCGCCCCGCTGGCTGGGGTAGACCACGAACAGGGCGTCGGTCTTGTACAGACCGTTTTTCCAGGGCAGGTAGCAGGGCAGCACCACGATGCCGTCCCGGGAGGCGGCGTAGGCCGCCCGCACCTTTTCGTCCGCACGGTTGACGGCGTTGGCCGCCTCGATCTGGCGGGAAAGGATCTGCTTTGCCACCGCCACCGCCTCGAAAAAGCGGTCGTCGGCGCTGTCGGCCGAGTCCCAGGTGGGGTTGAAAAAGCCGATGGCGTCGCACAGGCTGTTCTGCTCGCCGGTGTTGTCGTTCAGGTCCAAAGGCTGGATGAAGTTTTCGTCGATCAGGCGGGCCTGCCGCTCGCCCACAAGGCCGGGGCCCAGCACCCGCCACAGCAGCCCGAACGCCGCGTAGGGCACCCCGTTGGGCCGGGTCTGGCGCGGCTCGCGGTGGTGGTCGAACATCCCGTCCCCAATGTCGTAGACGATGCCGTCGAAGCCGTCCGGCACCACAAAGCCCCGCGTCACCTTGATGTCGGGGCGCAGGATCTGCAAAAGCGCGGTCGCAAACACATCGTCGGCGTGGAACTTGCCGGCATGGGTAAACCCGCGGGCTGGAATTTTCATAAAGCGCACCTCTTGCTCATAGAACTGTTTTGCAACAGTATACCACATTTTCAGGGCCTGTGCAAAGTTTTGGGCGGCCGGCCGGGATGTGAAATTGCCGCCGCCCCATTGACACCGCCGGCCTTGCGTGGTATCCTTGTAGCGCACCTGTAATACAGGTAGACAAATCAATGCGCGGCGCCGGCTTCCGCACGGGGCGGGGGCGGCGGGCGCAGACGGGAGGCTCTTATGTCCATCTTTCAGAAACCCAACCGCCATCAGGTCATCGTCACCACCTGCGTGCTGATCTGGATCTTCATCGTCAACGTGGCCGCCATCGCGCTGGGGGTCACCGGCTGGCCGCTGTACTTTGTCACCATCTTTTTCTTCGCCCTCGGGGCCGATATGAAAAATGTTCCCTCCATCTTTGCGGGCGGCACGCTGGGGCTGATCGCGGCGCTGGGGCTCCACGCGGGCACCTTTGGCCTGGCGCCCTCCCTGGGGCTGCTGGGGGCCTTCTCGGTCAGCATCGCCATCGTGCTGGCGGTCATCATCCTGGGCGGCACCGTCTGCCCGGTGGCCTGCAACAACGTGGCCTTTGCCTACCTGACCGTCGCCACCGTCAACTTTGAGGCCATCACCCCCGCCGTCATCGGCTACCAGATGGTGGTGTTCTGGGTGGGCGGCGCCATCATCCTGGGCGGCTCGCTGGCGGCGGCCTCCATCGGCAACAAGATCGCCGCAGCCGGCGCTCCTGCGCCCGAGGCCGCGCCCGAAGAAGAATCGCTGTAAAAAAGTCATGTCCCCGGCGCAGCGTTTTGCCGCGCTGGAAGAATTGTAAATTTCCGCGCCGGATGTTACAATAAGAGCAACCATCTTATCAAAGGAGCGTCCGACGATGTCCATCAAGAAAGTTGTCAAGAGCAGCGTCAGCCAGCAGGTGTTTGACCAGCTGCGGGAACAGATCCTCTCCGGCGGCTGGAAGCCCGGCGACAAGCTCCCCTCGGAAAACGAGCTGGCCGCCCAGTTCGGCGTCAGCCGGGTGACGGTGCGCAACGCCCTCCAGCGTTTGAGCGGGCTGGGCCTGCTGGAGACCCGTTTCGGCGAGGGGTCCTTCATCCGGGGGCCTGAGGCCAGCGCGGCGCTGAACCAGCTGGTGCCCATGCTCTACCTGGGGCAGGAGACGCTGCGAGATATCCTGACCTTCCGCCGGATCGTGGAGGGGCCCATCTGCGAGATCGCCTGCCGCCGGGCCACCGACCGGGAGATCGCCGGCCTGCGGCAGCTGCTGGACCAGATGGAACAGGCCGAAGGGGACCTGGCCGCCTTTGCCCGGCTGGACAGCGCGTTCCACGCCATGGTGGCCCGCCTGACCCGCAGCAGCATGATGCAGCAGATCTACCAGATCATCGACGACGCCATGCAGTCGGCCTACCGGCAGAACGTCCGCCGGCAGAGCGTCCAGGTGGCGGTCCGCTGGTATAAGGAGATGCTGGCCGCCTTCGAGGCCCGGGATTCGGCCCGGGCCCGCCGCGCCATGGAACAGGCCCTGGCCCAGACTTTCTGGGTCTCCACCGTTTACCAGGACGTGGTGAACATGGAAACGGCCTGGCCCGACCGGGTGGCGGTGCGCTGCTACGACGAGGCCGCCGGCTGCGTGCGGGAGATCCGCTACCGGGAGTATGCCGCCGACATCCGCCGGATGGTGGGCTACCTGCGGCGGAACGTCCCCGGCATCCGGGGCCGGCACATCGGGCTTGTGGCCCGCACCGGCTATTCCTACGCCGTGGCCATCTTCGGGTGCATCCTGGCGGGGGCGGTGGCCGTCCCCCTCAACTACGAAAAAAGCTGGCAGGAACTCTCGGCCGAGCTGGCCCAGGCGGACGTGGACTGCGTGCTGGCCGGCGGCTCCTACCGGGAGCGGGAACCCCGCTTTGCGGGGTACGGTGGTCTGGTGCTGGACATCGGCGCCTTTGCCGGCTGCACCGAGCTGGCCGAATTGTCTGAATGCCCCGATCAGGACGCTTTGGCCCTCATCCTCTTTACCTCCGACACCACCGGCCGCAGCAAGGGGGTCATGCTGAGCCAGCGCAACCTCTTTGCCCCCATGCGGCTGTTCACCGAGCCGTTCCATACGGTGCGCCGCCAGTTCGGCCTGCCCGAGGACTACCAGTTCTCGGCCTTCAATGTGCTGCCCCTGTTCCATGTGGCGGCTTTGACCAGCCTGATCTCGTGGAGCATCAGCGGCAACGCTGTCAACTTCTGCACCGATTTGCGGCGCTTTTACCGTGACCTTGCCGCCATGCCCAGCGACGTCATGGCGGTGGTGCCCACGCTGCTCAAATCCATCCACCACGATGTGGTCAAGGGCAAGGCGGCGCGGCTCGGCAAACTGCGCATCTTCACCTGCGGGGCCGCCACCTACGACCCCCAGATGCTGGCCGCCCTCATCGAGCACGGTTTTACCATCATCCAGACCTACGGCCTGACCGAGACGGTGGGGGACGGCGGCTGGAACAGCGCCCAGGACCCCGCGCACCTGGCCTCGGTGGGCCTGCGCGACCCCGACATGGAGTACCGTCTGGAGGACGGCGAACTGTGCATGAAAGGGGAGGCCGTCATGCTGGGTTACTACAACGACCCTGCGGCCACCGCCGCCGTCCTGAAGGACGGGTGGTTCCACACCGGGGACCTGGCCCGCATCGACGAGGACGGCTATATCTACCTGACCGGCCGCAAAAACAACCTGATGATCCTGCCCAGCGGCGAGAACGTCAGCCCGGAAGAGCTGGAAACGCTGCTGGGCAAGATCCCCGCGGTGCGGGAGGTCCTGGTCCGCCAGAAGGAGGACAAGATCTGCGCCCGCATCTGCTGTCTGCCCGCCGCCCAGGACCAGGTCCGGGCGTTCGTCCAAGCAACCAACCGCACCCTCCCCTTGTATAAGCGGATCGCGGCGGTGGAATTTACCGATCAACCGCTGCCGCGCAACGCGCTGGGCAAGATCCAGAGGGACTGACCGTCTCCTTTCCGCCCTGCCGCGCGCCCCGGCGGCGCAGCGTCTGCAAGACGGAAAGGAACGTTATGGCTAAGATCAAAATCCCTGTTTCGACCATTTACCAGCTGGTGCTCCGCATGGAGAGCCACTATGCCGACCGCATCGCCGTCCGCTACTACGACGACGCGATCCAGGGCGTGCGGGAGATCACCTACCGCCAGTACGCCCACGACATCCGCTGTCAGGCGGCGGCGCTGGAAGCCGCCGTCCCGGACATCGAGGGCAAGCGGGTCTGCGTGCTGGCCGCCAACAGCTACGACTATGCCGTCAGCATTTTCGGCACCATCCTGACCGGCGCGGTGCTGGTGCCCCTCAACCTGCAAAAGAGCTGGGAGGACATCCGCTACGAGCTGGACCTGGTGGAAGCCAGCGCCATCCTCCACGACGGCCGCTACCTCGAACGGGAGCCCGCCCTCCAGGAAGCGTATGGGGATAAGCTGATGCCCATCGACAGCTACAAGGGCTGCGCCCCTGCCGAGATCCACGAGTGCAGGGACCGCGAGGCCCTCATGGCCATCATGTTTACTTCGGGCACCACCGGCCACAGCAAGGGCGTCATGCTCAGCCAGAAGAACCTGTTTGCCCCCATGCCGGCCTACTGCGACCCCTTCCGGGTCATGCTGGAGGAGATGGGCGTGGACCACTACGATTTCTGCCACTTTACCATCCTGCCCATGTTCCACATCGCGGCCTTTACCTGTCTGGTCAGCTGGGCGATCATGGGCATGGCCCACAACCTCTGCCCCGACCTGCGCAACTTCTACCGCGATTTGGAGCTGATGCCCAGCGATACCATGGCCGCCGTGCCGGTCATCCTGCAGAACATCCACCGGGACGTGATGCGGGGCCGCCGGGAGCGTTACGACCGGCTGCGCATCCTGACCTGCGGCGCGGCAGCCTGCTCGGCCCAGCAGATGCTCGATCTGATGCACAACGGCTTTTTCATCATGCAGATGTACGGCCTGACCGAGACCGCCGGCGACGGCACCTGGAACAACGACCAGAGCGCCGCCCATATGGCGTCGGTGGGCGTGGGTGACGAACCCATCTGCCAGTACTCCATCCAGGATGGGGAGCTGTGCATCAAGGGCGACCCCGTCATGATGGGCTACTACAAGGAGCTGGAGCTGACCGCCGAGGTTCTGGACGCCGACGGCTGGTTCCACACCGGGGACCTGGTCCGCAAGGACGAGGACGGCTACTACTACATCACCGGCCGCAAGAAGAACCTCATCATCCTGGCCAGCGGCGAAAACGTCAGCCCCGAGGAGCTGGAAAAGATCGTCTCCGGCTGCGACGGCGTCCAGGAGTGCCTGGTCAAGGAGAAGGACGGCCGCATCTGCGCCGAGGTCTACTGCCCCGAGGACGCCCAGGCGGCGGTCCGCGCCTTCATCACCGAGGCCAACCGCACCCTGCCCCTGTACAAGCGGATGACCGCCGTGGAGTTCCGCACCGAGCCCTTCCCCAAGAACGCCACCGGCAAGATCGTCCGGTAAACGAACCGCAAAAACAAAAAAGATCCCCTGGCTGCCGGTTGGCGGTCAGGGGATCGTTTGCGTTAAGGTATGAGGGGATCAGTTGCAGGCCAGGACGTCCTGGTAGAACTGGTTCATTTCTTCCTCGGTGGAGAAGGTGGCAACGTACATCTGGTTGCCCATGGCGTCGGCCAGCGCGTCGGGGATGCGGTCCACCATCCGCATATTCTGCTGGTACTTCTGCATGATCTGCTCGTGGCTGTACAGGAAGGGCTTGCCGTCCCGGCGGCCTGCGTAGGCGCAGTAGAAGTGCTCGCCCACCGGCATATCGGTGCCGCCGAAGGCCACCATGTCGGCCCAGATCTTGTAGACGTTGGTGGAGCGGGAGAAGTTGATCATGTCGGGGGTGAAGCCGCCGCAGGGGCGCATATTCACTTCCAGCGCCACGATCTTGCCCTTTTCGCCCATGCTGGGCTGGTCCTCGGTCATGCGGAAGAACTCGAAGTGGATGAACCGGCTCTTGACCCCGAAGCTCTTGACGGCGGCGCGGCCGGCGGCCCGGGTATCGTCGGGCAGGTCCTTGACGATGTAGTAGATGGAGTTGTCGTTGTTGTTGACGATGTCCATGATGGACATGGGGGTGACGTTGCCGGCCTCAAAGATGGGGTTGCCGTGGGCGTCGATGATGGCGTCGTAGCTGTTCACCTCGGCGTGGACGAACTCCTCCATGATGTAGGGGGCAAAGGGGTGCACCGCCGATTTATAGGCCAGAAAGTCCTTCAGTTCCTGGTCGGTGGACAGCTTGTAGGTGTCCGACGCGCCCACGCCGTTGTCCGGCTTGACCACCACGGGATAGCCCACCTCGTCGATGAACTTGCGGCAGCCGTCGTAGTTGTCCACCATGTGGTAGCGGGCGGTGGTGATGCCGGCCTTCTGGTAGTAGGCCTTCATCTTGCTCTTGTACTTGATGCGGGGGATGTCCTCGATGTGGAAGCCGGTGGTGATGTTGAAGTCGGTCCGCAGGCGGGCGTCCTGCTCCAGCCAGTACTCGTTGTTGGACTCCAGCCAGTCGATCTTGCCGTACTTGAAGGCGAAGAAGGCCACAGCGCGGTAGACCTCGTCGTAGTTTTCCAGGCTGCCGACTTTGTAGTATTCGTGCAGGCTCTCTTTCAGCTCGGGCATCAGCTCGTCATAGGGCTGGTCGCCGATGCCCAGCACGTTCATCCCGTTGTTTTTCAACTCATGGCAGAACTGCCAGTAGTTGGTGGGGAAGTTCGGGGAGATGAAGATAAAGTTTTTCATACAGATTCCTCCAGATTCCACGTTTGGCCCGGCGGCGACGCACAGGGGCCGTCAGGACGCATACATTGGGTGCGGGCCGCAGCCGGGCCGGGAAAGGCCCTTCCGGGCGTCAGCCCAGCAGGTAGGGCATATAGTAGATGACCTGCTGGTACCACCAGGGCCAGTCATGGCACACATCGTAGCCCCACAGGTCCACCCAGACAGGGATGCCCTTCTGCTCGAAGATCTCCTTCATCCGCCAGGTGGTGGCGGGCTGCTCCCAGTCGCCCTGGCCGCAGCAGACCACCGCCTTTTTGGCGCGGTAATAGTCCATGAAGGGATGGTCGGTGGGGAAGTTGGCCATGTAGTCCACCGGCGAGTTGCGGTAGACCACGTCGTCCATATAGTCCCCAAAGCCGTAGCTGGCGGTATAAATGCCGCTGAGGGCCAGGCACCCGTCGAACAGGTCGGGGTGGCGCAGGTAGAGGTTCAGGGCGTGGGTGGCGCCCAGGCTGCACCCGAAGGGGATGATGCCGGGCAGGCTGTCCCAGCCGTTTTTCTCCTGGGCGATGTGCTGCAGCATGGGGCCGGCCTCGTTCACGATGTAGTCGATCCACTGCTCATAGCGGCGGATGCGCCAGTAGGGGTCGCCGTCCTTGTCCGACCAGCTCTCTTTGTCCATGGTGTCGATGGACAGGACCATCACCTGCCCGGAGTCGATCCAGGGGGCCAGGGTGCCGGCCATGTGGTAGTTTTCAAAGTCGAAAAAGCGGCCGTCCTGGCAGGGGATGAACAGCATGGGCCGCCCGGCGTGGCCGTACAGCTTGCACTCCATCTCCCGGCCCAGAGCCGGGCTGTATTCCTTGAAATATTGGGTCTCCATTGGGATTCCTCCTCAGTTGTTGGATTCATGGGGGTCGCCCAGGCCGTAGAACAGCGTCTCCATCACAAAGGGCAGCTGCCGCTCCCAGCTGGCCTCGCTGTGGGTGCCGCCCGGCACAATGCGCATGGTCAGGTGGACGCCGCGGTTCAGCACTTTGGCGCCGAACGCCCCGAAGTCCCGCCGCATCCCGGTGTGGTTGCCCATCTCGCGGGAGCCGTAGTCCATGTACAGGACGGTGTCTTGGCGGACCTTGGCGTGGGCCACCAGGCTCTTGAGCTTTTCGGGCGCGACCCAGATGGATGGGGACAAGGCCGCCGCCCGGCTGAACACATGGTTATACTGGAACAGGGCGTACAGGCTCATCAGCCCGCCCATCGAGCTGCCCCCGATGAAAGTGTGCGCCCGGTCGGGCAGGGTGCGGACGTTGGCGTCCACAAAGGGCTTGAACTCCTCGATGAACCACCGCATGGTGTCGTCCCCGCGGCCGTCGAAATGGCCGAACTGGGGGTCGTCAAAGCGGTAGGGGGAATACTCGTCCAGGCGCTCGTTGTTGCGGCCGGTGTTGCACTGCAGGGCCGCCACCACCAGGGGCACCTCGTAGGCGTCCAGGAAGGCTTCCATCCCCCAGCTTTTGCCGTAGGTGGCGTCCTGGTCCCAAAAGACGTTTTGGCCGTCGAACATATACAGCACCGGATACCGGCGGCCGGGGTCATCGTCATAGCCCACCGGCAGATAGAGATATGCGTCCCGAGGTTCCTCGCCGTTGACTGCGGGGTAGGGGACGCTCCATTTGTTGACCATAGATCTCCTTTTTTGGGCGCCCGCAGGCCGGGCCCTGGGCACCTATTAGTTTAACACAGTAAATTGCGGAAGTAAAGCAGGCTGCCAGCAAAAAATTCTATCGACCCGGCGGGAACGAACGATAGATTGAAACCGCCCCGCCCGGCCACGCGGCAAAGCCCGCCCTGAGGAACGAAAAACTCCCGCCTGTTCTGCGGGGCGGGAGTGGTGTGCGGGATAAACGGATCAGTAGACCTTCTCCACCGGGACGATCCAGCCCTTGGTGTCGGGCAGGCGGCCCCACTGCATACCGGTCATGGTGTCGTACAGCTTCTGGGTGACGGGGCCGATCTTGCCGTCGCCGATGTAGGCGTGCTCGCCCTTCCAGACCAGTTCCTTGACGGGGGAGACGACGGCGGCGGTGCCGGTGCCAAAGACTTCCTCCAGCTTGCCTTCCCGGGCGGCGGCCATGACGTCGGCGATGGCCAGCTTGCCCTCGATGACCTCGTAGCCCCAGTCCTTCAGCAGCTCGATGCAGCTGCGGCGGGTGACGCCGGGCAGCACGGTGCCCACGGTGGCGGCGGTGTAGACCTTGCCGTCGATCTTGAACATGATGTTCATGCTGCCCACTTCTTCGACGTACTTCTTCTCGACGCCGTCCAGCCACAGCACCTGGGCGTAGCCCTGCTCCTCAGCCAGCTCGCCGGCCTTGATGGAAGCGGCGTAGTTGCCGCCGCACTTGGTAAAGCCGGTCAGGCCGGGGGCGGCGCGGATGTAGTCGTCCTCCACATAGATGCGGACGGGGTTGATGCCCTCGGCGTAGTAGGCGCCGGAGGGGGAGCAGATGATGCAGAAGATATATTCCTTGGAGGCGTGGACGCCCAGGCCCACGTCGCAGGCAAAGACAAAGGGACGGATATACAGGGACGCGCCGTCCGAGTGGGGGACCCAGTCGCGGTCCACGTCCACGATGGCCTTGACGGCCTGGATGTAGTCGTCCTCGGGGATGGCGGGGATGCACAGACGGTCGGCGGAGTCCTGCATACGCTTGGCGTTGCAGTCGGGCCGGAACAGCTGGATGGTGCCGTTGGCGGTGCGGTAAGCCTTCATGCCCTCAAAAATTTCCTGGGCATAGTGCAGCACGGCGGTGGCGGGGTCCAGCTGGAAGGGGCCATAAGGCACGATGCGCGCATCGTGCCAGCCCTGGCCGGCGGTATAATTCATCACAAACATGTGATCGGTGAAGATCTTGCCGAAACCGAGCTTGGACTCGTCCTCCGGCTTCGCCTTGGGTGCGGCGGTGCGGGTGATTTTGATGTCCAACATGATATTCCCTCTTTTCTCACTCTCTGCGCCGGAGCCGCGGAAGGCCCCCGCCTCCCGCTCCGCGCAAGCGTTACTATGACTAATTATAATATCAAGTGAGAATTTTACAAGAGGGGCGGCAGATATTTTCATCTTAACCTGCTGCAAGTTGCGCGGGATTGTGCTATAATAAAACCGGAGGCCGGGCGGTTCGGCCCGGCAAGAGGGGATTTTTGGAAAGCGATATGAGGAGAAGTATGATACAAGCAGTTCTGTTTGATATGGACGGCCTGATGTTCGATACCGAGCGCCTGTGGGGCACCTTCTGGGCCCCGGCCCTGGCCGAATTCGGCCTGCCTTACCGGGAGGGCCTGGCTCAGGCCGCCCGGGGCACGGCAGGGGAGACGCTGCGGGGCGTCCTGCGCAGCTACTACGGGCCGGACTGCCCGGCCGAGGCCATTCTGGACCGGTTCCACCAGCTGGCGGTCGAGACGTTCCGCAAGCCGGTGCCCAAAAAGCCGGGCCTGGACGAACTGCTGGCCTGGCTGGATGAAAAGGGCGTCCCCATGGCGGTGGTGTCGTCCAGCAGCGAGGCGGTGATCCGCCGCAATCTGGACAACTGGGGCCTCGGCCGCTATTTCAAGGCCGTGGTGGCCGGCGAGATGGTCGGCCATTCCAAGCCCGACCCGGAAGCCTTTTTGCTGGGGGCGGCCAAGCTGGGCGCAGAGCCAGCCCGCTGCCTTGTGCTGGAGGACAGCCACAACGGGGTGCGGGCCGGCGCGGCCGGCGGTTTTGTCACCGTAATGGTGCCCGATCTGATGCCCGTGACCGATGAGATGCGGGGTCTTTTCACCGCCCAGTGCGCCAGCCTGTTCGAGGTGCTGGACAAGCTGAAAGCAGGTGAATTTTGACCCCCATGCAGAAGATCAAAGCCGCCTTTTTTGACATCGACGGCACCCTGCTCAGCTTTGCCACCCGGCGGGTGCCCGCCTCTGCGGCGCGGGCTTTGCAGGGGATGCGGGACGCCGGCCTGCGGCTGTTCATCGCCAGCGGCCGCCCGCCCATGTACCTGACCCCGCTGCAGAAGGAACTGGACTTCCGCTTCGACGGCTACGTTTTGACCAACGGCCAGTGCTGCACCGACGCCGACGGCGTGCCCTTTTATAACCAGCCGCTGCCCGCGGCCTCGGTGCCGGCCCTGCTGCGCTGGCTGGAAGAACACCCCGACGTGGTCTGCACCTTCTGCGAGGCGGACTACGTCTACGACAACCGCCACAGCGAGGCGGTGAACGCCCGCTGCCGGGCCGCCGGGATGGGCCTGCCCGACCACCCCGTCGAAGACCCCGCCCGGGCCCTGACCCGCGTCACCTACCAGCTGAACGCCTATATGCCCCCGGACCTGGACGCCCCCTTCGCGGCGGCGGTGCCCGGCTTCAAGGCGGTGCGCTGGAACGACGTCTTTGCCGACATCATCCCCGCCGACGGGGGCAAGACCGAGGGCATGGCCCGGATGCTGGCCCGCTTTGGGCTGACCCCGGCGGAAGCCATCGCCTTTGGGGACGGCGGCAACGATATGGAGATGCTGCGGGCCGCCGGCATCGGGGTGGCCATGGGCAACGCGGCCCCCGCGGTCCAGGCCGCGGCCAACTATGTCACCGCCAGCGTGGACGAGGACGGCATCTGGAAAGCCGCCCGGCATTTTCATCTGTTAGGGTGATGCGGTCACAGACGCCGCCCGCAAAATCGGGTATACTAGGACCATCAGGAGAGCAAACCGCTTCTCCCGCAAACCATGAACCACAGGCCGCACCCGCGGCCCGCAAAACCATAGAGAGATACAAAGGAGAGAATACCATGAAAGAGCTGAAGTTCTATGTCTGCAACCACTGCGGCAACCTGGCCGGTATGGTCTACAACTCGGGCGTGCCCATGATTTGCTGCGGCGAGCCCATGAAGGAGCTGGTCCCCAACACCGTTGACGCCGCCGGCGAGAAGCACAAGCCCGTCGTCGCCGTGGAGGGCAACACCGTCACCGTCACCGTGGGCTCGGTCGCCCACCCCATGACCGAGGCTCACCTGATCCAGTGGGTGGTCCTGCAGACCGAGCAGGGCGTCCAGCGCAAGGAGCTGGCCGCCGACGCCGAGCCCAAGGCCGTCTTTGCTCTGGCAGAGGGCGACAAGGCTGTGGCCGCTTACGCCTACTGCAACCTGCACGGCCTGTGGAAGACCGACCTCTAAGCCATCCGGCAGAGGGTAAACCAAAGTACCATCGAGGCGCCCGCGCAAGCGGGCGCTTTTTTGTTGCCCTCTCACAGCCGGCGCATTTTTAGCCCTCTCCGCCGCCTGCGGCGGCACCTCCCCCGCACGCGTGGGAGGCAGTAGCCTATAGGTTTCGTTTTGGCTCTCCCCGGCGGGGGCACGAACAGCGACCGCGTCCAGCGGACGAAGCAGGGAGCTGTG
>DWWN01000005.1 GCA_019119685.1 Candidatus Faecalibacterium faecigallinarum | reverse complement strand
TGCCCTGTTTTTGCTGCGCCCGTCGCTGCGGGCTTGCAAAAAACAGACCGCTGCCCCTGCTCTGCTTCGGCTGTCTCGTCCGCTGGACGCGCCTCAGCTTCGCAGTCCCGTAAACGTGGGAGGCCGGACCTGTAGGTTACGTTAGCCTCCCACGCGTGCGGGGGAGGTGGCCCGCAGGGCCGGAGAGGGCCGCGTTTACGGGACTGCGCAGCAAAAACAGGTCACTGCAACTGTGGCCCGCAGGGCCGGAGAGGGCTTTCCATCTCCAGCAGCCGGCGCTTGCGCTCCACGCCGCCGGCGTAGCCGGTCAGGCTGCCGTCCGCGCCCAGCACACGGTGGCAGGGCACCAGGATGCAGATGGGGTTGCGGCCCACCGCGCCGCCCACCGCCTGGGCGGCTAGCCGGGGCAGGCCCCGCCGGGCCGCCATCTGCCGGGCGATGGCCCCGTAGGTGGTGGTCTGGCCGTAGGGTATCTCGCGCAGCGCCGCCCACACCTCCTGCTGGAAAGGGGTGCCCGACGGGCGCAGCGGCACCGCAAAATCCGGCTCGCGGCCCGAAAAGTACACTTCCAGCCAGCGGCGGGCCAGCGTCAGGACGGGGGCGTCCCCCTCCGCGCGGCCGGCCGCGAGGGTGCGGCCGAAGTACTTCTGCCCCTCAAACCACGCGCCAGTCAGCCAGTCCCCTTCGGCGGCCAGCAGCATGGGCCCGAGGGGCGAGTCGTAACGGCAGACATACTGCATCCCGCTCACCCCGCGAACCATGCGTTCTGCACCGCCAGCAGCACGCCGGCGCGGCTGGCCGCAAAGTTCAGCCCGCCCTGCAGATAGCAGGTGTAGGGAGCCCGGATGGGCCCGTCGCAGCTCAGCTCGATGGTGCTGCCCTGGGTGAAGCTGCCGCTTGCCATCACCACCTCGTCGGTGTAGCCCGGCTCGGGGCAGGGCTCGGGCAGGGCGTAGCTGTCCACCGGGCTGGCCGCCTGGATGCCCCGGCAAAAGCCCACCAGGGCTTCGGCGCTGCCCGCGTCAAAGCAGGTGACGATGTCGTTGTGGGCGTCGCAGTAGCGGGGCACCGGCTGTTTGCCCGCCAGTTCCAGCAGGCACTGGGCGTAGATGGCGGTTTTGACCGCCTCGCACACCACGCCCGGCGCGTAGTAAAGCCCCAGGTACATCTCGCGCGGGGCGTCCAGGGTGCAGCCCAGGTCCTTGCCAAGGCCGGGGGCGTTCAGCCGGTAGGCGCACTGTTCCACCAGGTCCCGCCGGCCCGCGATGTAGCCGCCGGTGGGGGCGATGCCGCCGCCGGGGTTCTTGATGAGGCTGCCGGCGATCAGGTCGGCCCCCGCCTGGGAGGGCTCGGCCGTCTGGGTGAACTCGCCGTAGCAGTTATCCACGAACACGATGATGCCGGGGTTTTTGCTGCGGGCGGCCTCGGCCACCTTGCGGATGGTGTCCAGGTCGAAGGCGTTGCGCTGCAGGTAGCCCCGGCTGCGCTGGATGTGGCAGACCTTTGCCCGGGGGGCCGCCGCCGCAATGGCCTCGTAGTCGGGGGTAAAGTCGGGTTTGAGGGGCACTTCCTCATAGCGCACGCCGTAGTCGGTCAGGGTGCCGGTGCCCTCGCCCTTGCCCTCGATGCCGATGACCCCTTCCAGGGTATCGTAGGGGCGGCCGGTGGCGGCCAGCAGGGTGTCCCCCGCCCGCAGCAGGCCGAACAGCGCCACCGCCAGGGTGTGGGTGCCGCTCATGAACTGGCTGCGCACCAGCGCATCCTCGCAGCCCATCACCTGGGCAAAGATGGCCTCGAGTTTGGCCCGGCCGGTGTCCCACAGGCCGTAGCCGGTGGTGCCCAGCAGGTCGGAGGAGGACATCTGGTTGCCGGTGAAGGCGCGCAGCATCTTCAGCTGGTTGTAGTCCCGCACCTGCTCGGCCTGACGGAAGTAAGGCGTGCACAGCTGCATGGCCTTTTCGTCCAGGGCCAGCACCTCGGGGCGGTAATCAAAAAAACGTTCAAGCATAGCTTTCCTTTCCAGTCTCGTTGGTGTAGCGGGCCAGCGCGCCCGCAGGCGCAAAGCCCAGCCGGGTGTAAAAACCCGTCCGCTCGCCCCGGCACAGCAGGCACACTTCCAGCCCCTGCCCGGCCAGGGCGTTGGCAAAGCGGACGGCCAGCCGTCCCCCCGCTCCGCGCCCCCGCAGGGGCTCCGCCGTGCAGCCGCAGGCCAGGTAGGCCCTGCCGTCCCGGATGGCGTAGGCCCCGATGGTGGCGGCAAGGACCCCGCCCTGCCGCAGGGCCCACACGCGGGCCAGGCCCCGCACCCGTTTCGTGCACAGGGCCGAATAGTAATCGTCCCGCTGCGGCCCCGCCGGGTAGAGGAAGGCCGCCAGCTCCCCGGCCGGGGGCGCTGTATCCAGCGCGAGGGACGCCCACAGCGCCTCGTCGGCGGCGGGCTCGGGCAGCTGCGCCCCGGCCGCCAGGGCAAAGCCGTATAGATGCCCGTCCGCACGCCAGCCGGCGGGGGCCGTCCCGTTCGTGATGAGAGCGCTGCACCCGCAGAACTGCAAAAACGCGGCCAGTTCCTCGGGGTTCGCCCCGCCGGCGGCCAGGGCCTCCGGCCCGCCCACGTCCAGCGCCAGCCCCGGCCCGGCGTAGAACCGGCCCGGCTGGCTGCGGGCGAACAGGGCGCGCTCCACCGGCAGCAGCACTTCCAGCCCCGGCGCGCCCCGGCAGGCCCGCACAAAGCGCTTGCGGGCGGCGGGGGTGACGGCCCGGGCGATCACAGGCTGTTCACGATCTGCTTATAGTGTTTGCCCCGCGCCTCGAAGTTGGGGTAAGCGTCGAAGGAAGCGCTGGCCGGGGACAGGCTGACGATGTCCCCCGGTTTAGCCGCGCTGCGGGCCAGGGCCACCGCTTCCTCCATGCTGCCGGCGTGGAGGATGGCAAGGCCGCTTTCGGCAAAGCCCTGCTCGGCCCGGACGGCCGCCTCGATGCAGGGCCCGGTGGCCCCCATCAGCACCAGGGTCTTGACGTGGGCCAGCAGCTCGGGGGCCAGCGGCTCGTAGGGGATCTTTTTGTCGTAGCCCCCCGCGATGAGGATGATCTTCTGGTCAAAGCTGCGCAGCCCGGCGATGGTCCGGGTGGGGCTGGTGGCGATGGAATCGTTGTACCAGGTCACGCCGTCCAGCACGCGCACCGGCTCGATGCGGTGTTCCACCCCGGTAAAGGTGCTGCCCACCTGCCGGATGGCCTCCACCGGCACCCGGCCCCAGACTGCGGCGGCCGCGGCCAGCAGGTTCTCGATGTTGTGCAGGCCCCGCAGCTTGACGTCCTTCTGGGCCAGGAAGGGGGTCACTTTGCCGCCCTCCGCCATGCAGAGCATCCCGTCCCCGCGCAGGAAAGCGCCGTTATCGGTCTCATGCAGCCGGGTGAACCAGACCTGTTCGCCCTTGCAGTCGGCCTGCATGGCGCGGGTGATGTCGTTTTCGTACCCCAGCACCGCGCGGCAGGGCGGCGTCTGGTACAGCAGGATGTTGCGCTTGGCGTCGATATACTCCTGCATATCCTTGTGGTGGTCCAGGTGGTTGGGGGTGACGTTGGTCACCACCGCCACCGTGGGGCTCTTGCGCATACTGATGAGCTGGAAACTGGACAGCTCCACCACGGCCACGTCGGTGGGGGCCACCTCGGGCAGCATGGGCAGCAGCGCCGCGCCGATGTTGCCGCCCAGGTGGACGGTGCGCCCCGCCGCCTTGAACATCTCGCTGATGAGGGTGGTGGTGGTGGTCTTGCCGTCCGAGCCGGTCACGGCCACGATCTCGCAGGGGCACAGATCAAAAAAGAGCTCCACCTCGCTGGTGACCATGGTGCCGGCGGCGATGGCGTCCTGCAGGGGCTTCTGGTAATATTCAAAGCCGGGGGTGCGCAGGATGATGTCCTGCCCCCGGAAGCCGTCCATGTAGTGTTCGCCCAGGCTCAGGCGCAGCCCCAGCCGGCGGATGGTGCCGGCGTAGTCGCCAAAGGCTTCCACCGACGGCTTTTTGTCGCACAGGGTCACTTCGGCCCCCAGCCCCACGAACTCCTCGATCAGGGCCTTGTGGCTGACCCCTGCGCCGATGAACGCCACCTTTTTGCCGCGTACCAGCGCGGCGAGCTGCTGCTGTTCTTTCTGCATAACAAATCCCTCCCGGGGCCCGCGGCCCCCTGTCGCCCTGTGACAGGCATAGATTGGCACACCGCTCATTATACCTCTTTTAGGGGCGCTTGGCAACGAAAATCCCAAAACAGGCCGCAAAACCCGATTGCCAACCCCGCGCGTTTCTGCTACACTGGAAAAGAAGCCCGCTCGGGAGCGCCTGACGGGTGCCCTCTCCGTCACGGCGCTGAAGCGCCGTGCCACCTCCCCCACCGGGGGAGGCAAGAGCACGCCCGTGGGTGGCGGCTAAGAGGTGGTAAGGCAAACTTGCTCACAGCTTTGCCTTACAGCACAGTTTGCCATGATTGACGCACGTACACTTGGCTCCCCCTGCGGGGGAGCTGGCGCGAAGCGCCTGAGAGGGGAGTATAGGCGCCCCCCGCTGCGCCTGAGAGGCCCTACCACCACACAGAAAGGATACCTTGCCTTGAAACATAGATTTGTCCGTATTGCGGCCGCTGTGCTGGCGGCGGCTTTCGCCCTGGCTATGGCCGGATGCACCGCCGGGTCGGGGGTCAACAGCTTCACCTGGTTCGTGGAGAATATCCCCGCGAACCTCGACCCGCAGATCGCCTCCGCCCCCGAGGACGTTCTGGCCTGCAAAAACCTCTACGGCGGCCTGGTCCGCCTGGACGCCGGCGGCCAGCCCCAGCCCGACCTGGCCGAGCGCTGGACCGTCTCGCCCGACGGGCTGACCTACACCTTCACCCTAAAGCCGGGCCTGACCTACCGGGCCTCCCGCGGGGAGCAGACCGATTACGCCATCACCGCCGAGGACTTCGTCTACGCCTTCCAGCGGATGTTCTCCGCCGAGACCGGCTCGCCCTACGCGGTGGAGTTCGCCGCCATCGAGGGCGGCAGCGCGGTGCTGGCCGGCCTGGCCGGGCCGGAGGCGCTGGGGGTCAAAGCCAGCGGCGACGGCACGGTGGTGTTCACCCTCAGCGAGCCGGACGACGACTTTCTGCGCAAGCTGGCCCTGCCGGGGGCCATGCCCTGCGACGAGGGCTTTTTCGAGAGCACCGGCGGCAGCTACGGCCTGACCGCCGACACCACCCTTTCCAGCGGCAGCTTCTACCTTTATAACTGGACCAGCGGCGGCCTGTTCCTGCGGCGCGAAGCCTCGGACGGCCTGGTGGACAGCCTGCGCCTGGTGCAGAACACCGGCAGCGCCGCCTCCGCCGAGGACCTGATCCTGAACGAGCGCTGCACCGCCGCCCTGGACGACACCGACGCGCCCACCCAGCTGCGCGCGGTGTCCTACTCCGACACCACCTGGTGCCTGCTGTTCAACACCCAGCAGCCCGCCCTGAGCAGCGCCCTGCTGCGTCAGGCTCTGACCGCGGCGGCCTCCCAGGCCAGTCTCCCGGTGGACGAGGGCCTCTACGCCCCCGCCAAAGGGCTGGTGCCGGAGGGCCTCGCGGTGGGCGGCATCGACTACCGCACCGCCGCCGGGGACCCCTCCCCCACCCTGAACGGGGCCTACACCCTCTACCGCGCCGCGCGGCAGACCATCTCCAGCAGCGACCTGATGGGCATCACGGTGCTGGTGCCCGCCGGGGCGGGCCTGACCCAGGCCGTGCAGGCCATCAACAGCGTTTGGCAGCAGGAGCTGTCCCTGTTCTTCTCGCTGGAGGAGGTCCCGCAGGAGGACTTTGACCAGCGCCTGGCCGATGGGGATTACACCATCGCCCTGGCCCCCGTCACCTGCACCGACGGCAGCGTCTACAGCTTTTTGCGCAGCTTCGGCCCCGACGGCCTGACCGGCTACGCCGACACCAGCTTTGAGACCCTGCTGGCCCAGGCCGCGGCCGCCGCCGGCAGCGAGACCCGCTGCGCCCTGCTGGCCCAGGCCGAGCGCCAGCTGCTGTCCGGGTGCGCGGTGATGCCCCTGTTCGCCCAGCAAAAGCGGCTACTCCTGGCCGACGGGGTGGAGGGCCTCGTCTTTGACCCCTACGGCCCCGTGCTGGACCTGACCTGGACCACCAAACAGTAACAGAAAGAAACCGCCCATGGAGATCATCGCCCTGCGGGACCGCCCCGACCTGGCCGGACAGCTGCTGGCGTTCATCCGGGCGGACATGGCTGCCTTCGGCGTCGCGCCGCTCTACCTCATCACCGACCACACCAGCTTTTACGAGCGGTACGGCTGGCAGTTCGTCTGCATGGCCGGCACCGAGGAAGGCCCCATCCGGCTGTATATGCACCCGTGACCCCTCTTGCCCGGCTTTTGTCCGGGCATTTTTGTTTTCCTGTCTTGACAGGGGCGGGCGGAGGCTGTATGCTGGAAGCAAACAGCCGAAAGGAGGCTTCGTGCATGAAGATCGCCGTTGTGACCGGTGCGTCCAGCGGGCTGGGCCGGGAGTTCGTCCGCCAGCTGGCCCTGCTGGAAAAGCAGCTGGACGAGATATGGGTGATCGCCCGCCGCCGCGAGCGGCTGGAAGCGCTGCGTCCAAGCTCCCCCGTCCCTTTGCGGGTGCTGCCGCTGGACCTGACGGCGGAGGGCGCTGTGGACCGCCTGGAAGACGCGCTCGCCGCTGCCCGCCCCGAGGTGCGGGTGCTGGTCTGCGCGGCGGGCTTTGGGCGGATGGGCAGCTACCAGCAGGTGCCCCGCCAGCAGAGCGCCGCCATGATCCGCCTCAACTGCCAGGCCGCCGTCGAGGTGACCCAGGCCTGCCTGCCCTGGATGATGGCTGGCGGCCGCATCCTGGAGATCTGCTCCACCGCCGCGTTCCAGCCCTTCCCTTACCTGAACGTGTACGCCGCGACCAAGGCTTTCCTCTACCGGTACAGCCGTGCCCTTGCCCGGGAACTGCGCCCCCGCCGCATCACCGTGACGGCGGTGTGCCCCTACTGGGTGAAAGACACCGAGTTCATCCCCACCGCCCGGCAGGGCTCCGGCGAACAGGCGGTGCGCCATTTCCCCTTCGCTTCCCTCAGCCGGCGGGTGGTGGCCCGCGCCCTGCTGGACAGCCGCCGGGGCCGGGCCGTCTCCACCCCCGGGCCTGTGTGCACCGTTCACCGGGCCGCCGCCCACTGCCTGCCGGCCGGCGTTTTGATGGATGTGTGGGAGCTGCTGCGCAAAGCCTGAGCCTGCGGCGCTTTTCCCGCCGCGGCCAAAACATTGCACAGGAACATTTTTTCACGGCCCGTTTTGTCCGGGCTTTGCGTACTTTCAGCGTGCCTGCGTTTGTTTTGCGAGCAAAATTTCACATCCTTCTCACAAAGCGCGCCCGGTGGGGCCTGTGCGATGCCTTGTTGTTTTTTGCCGGATATGCTATAATCGGGGTAACTCAGTTCCCGCGGCCCGCTGCGGGGCCTAGCTTGAAAGGAGCCCTACTTATGGAATATACTACTGCTTCGGGCGCGCTCGCGATGCCCGCCCACTACGCCCTCGTCCCGCAGGAGGAGATGGTCTACCTGGACGGCGGCGCGCTGTTCAACATCACCACCGAGCAGGTCATCCAGTTCGGCGTCAACGTCGTGGTCAACGGCCTGATGTTCCTGGGCGGCGCGTTCTTCTCGGCCGGCGTGGCCATGGTCACCAACGCCTTTGTGGGCACCACCCTCAAATCCGGCGGCAAGATCATGAAGGATTTCTTCTCCTCCCTGAACGGCAGCCAGTGGGCCATTCTGGGCGTCACCGGCCTGCTGGGCGGCTTCTACGGCCTGAGCCTGGCGTCCTACTACTATGTCCAGCTGATCGACCCGCTCGTCAAGGCCTTCCAGGATGCGTTCGGCACGCCCGCGGCCCAGACGTCCGAGGCGCTGCCCGCCGCAGCCTGACCGCCCCCGGCCTGATGGGCCGGCAACATCATCACGAAAGGAGCTTTTCTTATGCGGAATCTTCGCCTGCCCGCGCATTACGCGGCCATCGACCCCGCCGAGCAGCGGGACATCCAGGGCGGCGGCCCCGTCACGCAGGCGGTGACGGCCTTCCTGGACAGCCTGCATCTGACCGATTTCTATCGGGGTTCCTCGGTGCTGACCTTCTCGTTCACCTTTGTGCCCGCGCTGTTCTTCACGGCGGTGCGCGCCGTCTTTGACCTGGGCCAGGAGCTGGCCGAGGGCATCTACAACATTTTCCAGCAGCTGTAACATCTTCCGCTCAAACGCCGCGGGGCCGTGCGCCCTGCGGTGTTTTTTTGCATTCGGCCCCGTTTTGCCCCCGCGCACCGCCAAACGCCCCAAAAGCTCTTTTTGGCAGGCAGATTTTTTTGTGGAAAGCAACTTCCATGCCAGCTGAAAACCGGGCGGCCGTTTTTCGGCAACTTTGCATCAAAAGGCAACAATAATACATTTCATTTTGCCGCTGAATCCTTTATAGTTAAGGTGTGAACCGCCTCGGGCCCGCACCTTTGGGCCCTGCGCCATGTGTATGTAATGGTAAGGAGGATATGAGTATGAAGGATGTCCGCATTTGGAAACAGGAGCTGGCGGACGGCGTCCACGCCGCGCGCCTGGCCTCCCTTTACTGCTGCGCCCCGGAGGACACCGCCCCCCAGGCAGCCCGCTACGCCGCCGCCCTGGACGGGCTGGAAGCCGCCTTCGGCCCCCACAGCGCCGCAGCGCTGTTCAGCGCGCCGGGCCGCACCGAGATCGGCGGCAACCACACCGACCACCAGCACGGCCGGGTGCTGGCGGGCAGCGTCAACATCGACATGATCGCCGCCGCCGGCCCCAACAGCCTGGGCCAGCTGCGGGTCCAGAGCGAGGGGTA
>DWWN01000038.1 GCA_019119685.1 Candidatus Faecalibacterium faecigallinarum | reverse complement strand
GCTTTTGAAAGGAAAAGGACCTTCCTTTCAGCCTGTTTTGGGTCTCTATCTTTTATACACCATAAGGAGGAAAAATTCACTATGAAGCTCAAGAAAATTGCTTCCCTGATGCTGGCCGGTGTCATGGCTGTCTCCATGCTGGCTGGCTGCTCCACCACCGCTGTTGATCCCGAACCCACTCCCGATCCCGATCCGGTTCCTGCTACCGGTTACTCTGTTGAGCTGGCTGCTAATCTGAGTGATGCCGCCAAGAAGGATTACATCACTTATGAGGACAACGCTGACGATATTGCCGCTCTGGAAGATGCTCTGGGCAACATGAGCTCTACCACTACCGCTGCTGGTGCTGTCCTGCCGAAGGTGGTCGTACCTGTCAATAAGTGCGTTGCTTTCGAGGATACCAAGTATGTCATCAGCGATCTGGTTGATTCCCTGGGTCTCATGGACATCAATTCTACGATGACTGTTGATTCTATGTATGACCTGTGGGATACCGAGAGCTACGGCAGCGATACTGTCAAGTATGGTGCTCTGTTTGTGGTTGATGGTACTGTTGATGTTAACAAGGCTCTGGCTCAGACTGCCGATTATATGGAAGGTCTGCTGGAGACTCTGGCCAATGTGAACAACGATACTGTTGCTCGGTATACCTTTGACTACACTGTTTCTGCAAGCGTTGCCAACCAGGCACTGGAGCCCTTCGCTGGCTATACCCTGTCTGCGAATTTCATCCTGGTGACTGTGACTCGTGTTGCGACCGCAGCCTGATTGAACTTACTTATAACTGACGCGGAGCACCATACCGCGCCTGATATAAGGGACAAATAGGCTCCGAGACCGCCTGTTTGTCCGGGTACACACCCATCCGATGTGACAGCAAAAAGGAATGTCTAACCAATATTCCTTCTGTTGTTGATCGCACCAAAACAAAAGAACTTTTGCGTCACGAAAGATAGGGTCCCTCTGCGGGGGTCGGCTGTAAGGCTGGCCCCCGCATTGTTGTTATCGAATCCCGCCCGCCACCCTTTTAATGTGCCCCCCCTGTCGCTGCGCGACATCCCCCCTTCGGGGGAATAAGCTGAAAACGGCTCCTTCTGCTGTAACTACACAGCAAAAGGAACCGCTTTTTAGCTTGCCTTACCACAAAGTTTGCCTCTATTGACGGCGGTACACTTGGCTCTCCCTGCGGGAGAGCTGGCACGGGGTGCGTAAGCACCCTGTGACTGAGAGGGGAGGCTCTCCCGCGTGCGGGAGAGCTGTCATGCCGCTTTGCGGCATGACTGAGAGGGGCTAATAGGCGACGAGACTGAGAAGGCTAAATAAGAGAGCTGCCGCTCCTAAAAAGAACCAGCAAAACCGCCCCTTCATCCGTAAACGCTGCGGACGAGGGGGCGGTTTTGGGTTTTGTGGCTTTGCTGTATCTTGGTAAAACGCAAAGGTCAGATCACGCTGTTCTCCATCCATTTGCCGCTGAAGAAGCGGATGGCGAAGAACAGGGAGCGGAAGGCCCAGTCCACGAACATGCCGGTCCAGATGGCCAGCAGGCCGCCGCCGAAATGGCCCACCAGCAGGTAGCACAGAGCTACCCGGAACAGCCACATCGAGGTGATGCTGACCACCATGGTGTAGCGGGCGTCGCCGGCGGCGCGCAGGATATTGGGCAGGGTGAAGCTGGACGGCCAGATGAACAGCGAGATGATGTTGAACCAGACCATCACTTCCAGCGCGAGGCCGGTGGCCTCGGGGGAGAGGTTGAAGAACTGCAGCATGAACCGGTTGCCGCCGAAGAAGGCCGCCAGGTTCATCACCCAGGCGCCGGCATAGGCCAGGCCCATCATCAGGCCGCCGTAGCGCTTGGCCTGCTTTTTGTCGCCGGCGCCCAGGCACTGGCCCAGGACGGTCAGCGCGCCCATGCCCACGGCGTTGGCCGGGATGTTCAGCAGGGTGGTGGTATTGTTGGCCACGGCGTTGGCCGCAATGGCCGCCGTGCCCAGGGTGCTGGTCAGGCTGGACACCGACAGCTTGCCGATCTGGAACATCCCGTTCTCGATGGCGTTGGGGATGCCGATGACCAGGATGCGCCGGATCAGCTTGCGGTCAGGCCGCAAGTTTTGGACGCTGTCCACCCGCAGCATACTGGCGGGCCGCTGCAGCAGGAAAAGCACCGCCGTGCAGGCGATGATGCGGGAGATCAGGGTGGCCAGCGCCGCGCCGAACACCGCCATGCCGCAGCCGTAGATGAAAATGGCGTTGCCGCCGATGTTCAGCACGTTCATCACCAGGCTGGACAGCATACTGATCTTGCTGTTGCCCTGCGCCCGGAACAAAGCCGCCCCCGCGTTGTACATCCCGATGAAGGGGTAGCTGAGGGCCGACATCAGGAAATAGGTCTCGGCGTAGGCCATCACATCGTCGTCGATGGCGCCGAAAATGGCGCGCAGGATCAGATGCCGCCCGAACAGCACCACCAGCGCCACCGTGCAGCTGAACGCCACCATGACCAGCATGATCTGGCCGGCGGTGGCCTTGGCGTTTTTGGGTTCCTCGTGGCCGATGTACTGGCTGGTGACCACCGCGCCGCCGGTGGCCAGGGCCGACATGATCTGGATCATCAGGGTGTTGAAGGTGTCCACCAGGCTGACGCCCGAGACGGCGGCCTCGCCCACCGAGGACACCATCAGGGTGTCGGCCAGGCCGATGGTGACGCTGAGGGCCTGCTCCGCCACCAGCGGCAGCAGCAGGGCCACCAGCTGCTGCCGGGTGAAGATGGGCCGGGATTGTGCTGTTTGTGTCATAGGCGTTGCTTCCTTCCCGCTGTTGTTGTATACCACGGCATACTATAGCACAAAGCCTGCCCCGATGCAATATCGCACGCGACAAAAATGCGCCCGGCCCCGCGGCTTTTCCCGCGAGGGGCTATTTACCCCCGGAGGCGGATATGATACAATAAGGGCAAAGCAGCAGGAGGGCCGCGCCCCCTGCAAACGGCCCTGCAGGAGGGCCGGAGGCGGCGGCCGCAGTCAACGGAGGTAAATGCAGATATGCCCAAAGAAGCGCACAAAGTGGTGGTGATTGGCCACCGCAACCCGGATACCGATTCCATCTGTTCCGCCATCGCCTATGCGGAGCTGAAAAATAAGACCAGCGACCTGGTGTGCGAGCCCCGCCGGGCCGGCAAGATGAACCAGGAGACACAGTTCGTCCTGCAGAAGTTCGGGGTGGAGCCGCCCCGGATGTGCACCGACGTCAACCCCAAGATCCGCGACGTGGATTACCGCGAGATGGAAGGCGTGGACGGCTCCATCAGCCTGCGCCGCGCCTGGGAGATCATGCGGGACCGGGACATCGACACGCTGCCGGTGGTCAGCCCGGAGAACGACCTGCTGGGCGTCATCACGGTGAAGGACATCGCCACCGCCAACATGGACGTGTTCGACACCGCCGTGCTGGCCAAGACCCACACCACCTATAAGAACATCCTCGAGACGCTGGGCGGCGAGATGGTGGTGGGCAGCGAGGACGGGGTCTGCACCGCCGGCAACGTCCATATCGGCACGGCCACGCCCGAAATGCTGGAGAGCGCCGTGGAAAAAGGGGACATCGTCATCCTGACCAACCGCTACGAGAGCCAGCTGTGCGCCATCGAGCAGGAGGCGTCCCTCCTCATCATCTGCAACGATTCCAAGGTGGGCAAGACCATCAGCCGCATCGCCGCCGAGACCGGCGTGGATATCATGACCGTCCCCTTCGACACCTACGCGGCCGGCAAGCTCATCAGCCAGTGCGCCCCCATTTCCTACTATATGACGACCCAGAACATCCTCAAGTTCACCCGGGTGACGCCAGTGGCCGATGTGACCCGCGTCATGGCCAAGAACCGCCACCGCTATTTCCCCATCCTGGACGAGAACGGCAAGCACTGCGGCATGGTCAGCCGCCGCAACATCATCAACCTGCGCAAGCGGCGGATCATCCTGGTGGACCACAACGAGGCCACCCAGGCGGTCGAAGGCTTTGAGCAGGCCGAGATTCTGGAGATCATCGACCACCACCGCATCGGCAGCCTGGAGACCAGCGGACCGGTCTATTTCCGCAACCAGCCGGTGGGCTGCACCGCCACCATCGTTACCCAGATGTACGACGAGCAGGGGGTGGAGATCCGCCCCCAGATCGCCGGGCTGATGCTGGCGGCCATCCTGTCCGACACTTTGATGTTCCGCAGCCCCACCTGCACCCCGCTGGACGAAAAGACCGCCAGGCGTCTGGCCGGCATTGCCGGGGTGGATGTGGAAGAATTCGCTGCCGAGATGTTCGAGGCCGGCGAAAAGCTGGACGGCAAGACCCCCGAGGAAGTGTTCCTGCAGGACTTCAAGGTGTTCATGTGCGGGGACCTGCGGTTCGGCGTGGCCCAGGGCAGCTACATGACCCACAAGAACCTGCAGGCCGCCCAGAACCTGCTGATGCCCTATCTGGAGGAGGCCCGCCGCAAGCAGAACGTGGAGGACCTGTATATGATGCTGACCGAGGTGCCCCGCAAGGAGAGCGTGGTCATCTGCACCGGCCGCCATGCCCCCGAGATGCTGCGGGCCGCCTTCGACCGGGAGCCCGAAGCCGACGGCGGCTGGGTGTTGCCAGGGGTCATCAGCCGGAAAAAGCAGTTCATCCCGGCCATGATGGACGCCTATCAGGAACTGTAAGGCCAAACGGGGGTGAACAGGATGTTCGGCTTTTTGAAAGACAAGGACCGCACCCCGCCCGCCCTGCCCGAAGGGACGGTGCGCCGCCGCTATGTGGTGTCGGGCCGGGTGCAGGGGGTGGGCTTCCGCTACCGGGCGCGGTACGCCGCCAGCCAGCTGGGCCTGACCGGCTGGGTGGAAAACGAAGACGACGGCACCGTCACCCTGGAAGTGCAGGGCGACCCCGCCCTCTTTGCCCGGATGTTCGACATGATCGCCGCCGGCGGCTATGTCCAGATCACCGGCATCCGCTCCCAGGACATAGCGCCCGACCCCTGGGCCCGCGGCTTTTCCGTGCGTGGGTATTAAAAACAGCAAAAACGCCAAAAAGAACCCCGCCGTCCTGTGCATTGTGCTGCACGGATGGCGGGATCTTTTGATCGTCTGAAGGTTTTATCACCCTGCCACTTTCAGCGGGCTGTTGTCGGTCCAGAGGGTGCCGTCCAGCAGGCGGGTGAGGGCAAAGGTGCCGTTTGCCGACACGCGGGCCGGGTCCAGGGCGAAAAAGTCGCTCTCGGAGAGGCTGGCGGGGTCGGCGGCGGCGTCATAGCCCACCACGCAGACCCAGTGGCCGTAGGTGCTGCTGGTGGAGATGTGGGGGTAGTTGACCACGTCCCAGCCCGAGCCGGTCCAGTGGTATTCCTCGGTAGAAGTGCGGTTGGGGTGCTTGGACACCCCGCTGACCGCGGTGTTCTGCAGATGGACGATCACCGGGCGGCCGGCGTTCAGTTCGCTGTAGAGCTTGTCCAGGCAGGCGTCCAGATCGCCCGAAAAGCCGCTGTAGCCGGCGGCCGACCAGACGGCCCCGTTCGACCACATCCCGGCCCCCGAGTTGACCGCCCCGTCCAGGATGGTGCGGGCGTAGCGCAGGGCGTACAGGCTGCACTGGCCTGGCGCCTGGTTGCCGATGGAAAGGATCTGGGCCCGGTCGAGGTCCAGCATCTGGATGCCGCAGCAGTTTGTAAGGCCGGCGGCGGAGGCGCGGGGCAGCAGGGAGAAAAGCAGGGTCCATACGAGCAGAAGCGCCGGCAGGATGCGGCGGACGCGGGCAGCGGTGTGCATGGGAAAAAGCCTTCTTTCTGGTGGATTTGTCAAAATGCGGCAAAAGATGTATACCAGAAAAAAGTATAAACGCTAAAAATGGTGAAAATGTGAGAACCAGCCGGTTTGGATGGAGAAAATCCGGCGCATTTTTTAGCAAAGATGCACAAGGCCCCGGGGTCCCTGTGGTGACAAAGGCCCCGGAATATGGTACAATGGCACAAAACAGAAAGGAGACGCCCTATATGGAACCCCTCATCAAATTCTGGCTGTTCCTGTGCCACTGGGTGGAGTTTGACACCTTTGAGACCGAAGAGGATCTGAACGACACCCTCGAGACCCTGGGCCGGGCCGGGCTGCCCTACAAGACCCGCACCCGCCGCACCCGGGAGGGGACGGAGGAACTTGTCCTCTATGTTAAAAACGCCGACCGGGATTACGCCCGGTACTGCACGGGGTGGCGTCCGTTTTGAAAGGCGGGGGCGCTGCCCGCCCCTGCCAAAAGCCATTGGAAAGGAATCGACCCATGAAACAACTGACTTTGTGCCGGGCCGCTGCCGCGGCGCTGTGCCTCCTGTTGCTGGCGGGGTGCGGCGCCGCGTCCTCCGGGCCGGCTTCTTCCGCCGGCGGGGCTTCCGCGGCGGCGACGGCGCCCGCGGACAGCGGGGCGGCCTGCACCTTCACCGACGACCTGGGCCGGGAAGTGACCCTGGAGGCCGCGCCCCGGCGGGTGGCGGCCCTCACCGGCAGTTATGCCGACATCTGGTGCACTGCCGGCGGCAGGGACACCCTGGTGGCCTCGGCCTCCGACGCCTGGACCGACTTTGACCTGGGCCTGGGGGAGGAAGTGGCCAACATCGGCGGGGCCATGGGGGTCAGCGTGGAAGAACTGCTGGCCGCCGCCCCCGACCTGGTGCTGGCCTCCACCAATATCCCCTCCAACCAGGAGATGCTGCCCGCTTTGGAGGCGGCGGGGGTGGATGTGGCCTTTTTCTCGGTGGACACCTTTGAGGATTATCTGCGGATGCTGGAGATCTGCACCGGCCTGACCGGCAGCCCGGAGGCCTACCAGACCTACGGTGAAGCCGTCGCGGAGGAGATCGAGGCGGCCCGGGCCCGGGCTGCCGCCGCCCTGGAGGAGCAGGGGCCTGAAAAAGTCCTCTATATCCGGGCGGCGGCCTCGGTGATCAAGCCCAAGGGCAGCAGCGGCACCGTGCTGGGGGAGATGCTGGCGGACCTGGGCTGCATCAACATCGCGGACCAGGACCAGAGCCTTTTGGAGGATCTGAGCATGGAGGCCATCCTGGCGGCGGACCCGGACAAGATCCTGATCGTGCTGCAGGGGGCGGATCCCGAGCCCGCCAAAGCGCAGCTGGAGGGGGAAGTGCTCTCCAACCCGGCCTGGCAGCAGCTGACCGCCGTCCGGGAGGGCAGGGTCTACTATATGGACAAGGACCTGTACCATCTCAAGCCCAACGCCCGGTGGGGCGAGGCCTACGACCATCTGGTGGAGATCCTGTATGGCGTCTAAGCGCGGGGTGCTGGCGGTGACGGCGGCGCTGGCGCTGCTGGCGGGGGTGGTCAGCCTCTGCGTGGGCGCGGTGACGGTGCCGCCCGGCGAGCTGCTGGCCGCTCTGGCCGGCCGGGGCGAAGGGACCGGCGCCGCCATCGTCCTGTATGTGCGGCTGCCCCGGACGGCAGGCTGCCTGGCGGCGGGGGCCTGTCTGGCGGTGGCCGGCGCGGTGATCCAGACGGTGCTGGCCAACCCTCTGGCCTCCCCCAGTGTGATCGGCGTCAACGCGGGGGCCGGGGCGGCGGTGGCCCTCTGCTGCGCCCTGGCCCCCATGGCGGTGGGGCTGACCCCCATCGCCGCCTTTGGAGGGGCCTTCGGCAGCGCCATGCTGGTGCTGGCAGTCTCCCAGCGGGCGGGGGCCTCCCGGATGACCCTGATTTTGACCGGCGTGGCGCTGTCCAGCATTTTTTCGGCGGCGGTGGACCTGGTGGTCACTCTGGTGCCCGACGCGCTGAACGGCTATTCCGACTTCCGGGTCGGGGGGCTGGGCAGCGTCACCATGGCCCGGGTGGCCCCGGCCGCGGCGGTGGGGGCGGTGTGCCTGGCCGGGCTACTGCTGCTGACCAACGAGCTGGACGTGCTGGCCCTGGGCACGGAAACGGCCCGCAGCCTGGGCCTGCAGGTGGGGCAGATGCGGGTGATCGTGCTGGCTTTGGCCGCCGGCCTGGCCGGGGCGGCCGTCAGCGTGGCGGGGCTGATCGGCTTTGTGGGGCTGATCGTGCCCCACCTGATCCGCCGCTTTCTGGGGGAGGAGAGCCGCCCCCTGATCCTGGGCTGCGCCCTGGGAGGCGCGGCGCTGCTGACTTTTTGCGACACCGCCGCCCGCACCCTCTTTGCCCCCTACGAGATCCCGGTGGGGGTGGCGCTGAGCCTGGGAGGCGGGCCCTTCTTCATCTGGCTGGTGCTGCATCAGAAAGGGGGCCGTCGCCGGTGATCGAACTGTCGCATCTCAGCGCGGGGTACCAGGGCCGGCCGGTGGTGGAGGACGTCAGCTTTTCCTTTGCGCCGGGCCAGGTGACGGTGCTGCTGGGGCCCAACGGCTGCGGCAAGACCACCCTGCTGAAGACCGCCCTGGGCCTGCTGGCCCCCCTGGGAGGGCGCGTCCTCTACGACGGGGCCGGCCTGGACACGCTGACCCCTGCCGAGGCCGCCCGCAAGGCCGCCTATATGCCCCAGAACCGCCATGTGCCCCGGATCGAGGCCCGGCGGATCGCCCTGCACGGGCGGTTCCCCTATCTGTCCTTCCCGCGGCAGTACCGGCCCGAGGACTACGCCGCCGCCGACGCGGCCCTGGAAGCCGCCGGCGCGGCGGACCTGGCCGGCCGGATGATGGACACCCTGTCCGGGGGGCAGCGGCAGAAGGTCTATCTGGCCATGGCCCTGGCCCAGCAGGCGCCCACCATCCTGATGGACGAGCCCACCACTTGGCTGGACCCCAAACACCAGCTGGAGGTGATGGCCACCGCCCGGCGGCTGGCCGCCGAAGGGCGGGCGGTGGGCCTTGTCTCCCACGAGCTGAGCCTGGCCCTGCGGACGGCGGACCAGGTGGCCCTTCTGGCCGGAGGAAAGCTGGCGGCCTTCGGCACCCCCGAACAGGTGTACCGGTCGGGCGCGCTGGAAGAAGCCTTCGGCGTCAAAATCAGACGCAGTATGGCTGAAAACGGCTGGCACTACTACTATCTCTAAATAAAAAAGTCCTGTCCAGCCGACATGTGCGGATGGACAGGACACATACATGGAAATTTGGCGCTGAGAGTGTGCGAGCCGCTTTGCGGCGAGTGCGCGGTTCGGCGCCAAATTTTGTCCCCAGGGGGATATTAGGGGGAAGGAATTTCTGTCGCGCGGCTGCGCGCAGAAATGGGTTCCCCCTAAAGCATATTACCAGAGGGGCAGCTCCTCGCCCTCCTCGTTGATGAGGGAGACGCGGCCGTTGCTGAAATACCAGCCCTCGCCGTAGAGGGTCTCGTGCCCGTCGGCGCAGAGGATGTACGAGCCGTCGGGCAGGCCGATGAAGGGCCGGTGCTTGCTGTCGGCCAGGGCGATGTCCATCAGGGGCACGCCGTCCACCGCCTTGTCTTTGGAGAACTGGTAGTGGGGCCAGATGCTGATGTCGGTGAGGCCCAGGCCGCTCATCCAGCGGCAGTATTGAGGATCGACCGCCTCGCCCGGCTCTTCGGGCTGGGCGTAGACGATCTGGGCGGCGTTCATCGAGCCGGCGCTGATGCTCAGGATGAGGCCCTCGTAGCTCTGGATCAGGGCGGGCAGGCCGATCTCGGAGAAGAAGCGGTTCTGGGTGGGGACGTGGCCGCCCCCCAGGATCAGGAAGTTGCAGCGGGACAGCAGCTGGCCGATCTCGTCGGCGTTGCGGCTGTCGCAGGGGGTCAGGCCGTCCAGCGGCAGGCCGGCGTCGGCCAGGCAGCCGGCAAAAAAGCGGCAGGCTTCGTCGTTGGCGCCGTGGGCCTCGGGGTCGGCGGCCAGATACAGCCCTTCGGGGGGCTCTTCCGGCCAGGCGGCGCGCAGCCGCGTGATCAAGCCGTTTTTCCGGTCGAGGGCAGGGCAGGGGCTGGGCTCAAAGGGGCAGCCGGAGGGGCTGCTGGTCAAAAACAGGGTCATACGGGTTCCTCTTTCCTAGCTGGGCACAGATAGCGCGCACAACACTTGTGCAGCGGTATTATTGTAGCACAAAATGCCGCAAGTGGGGAGGGCAAATTCCAACAAAAGAAAAGGGCCCGCTTTACGCAAAACGCACAAAACAGGACATCCACCCGGCAAAAAAGCCCCGGCCGGCGACGGGCGCACGGCCGGGGCTGGATGCAAAAGGGGAGCGGCGGGGCGTTCAGTTCCCGTCGTACAGGCCGAAGAGGTCCAGCAGCTTTTCCCAGAAGGTCAGCTCTTTGGCCGGGGCCTGCTGGGCGTCGGCGGCCGCGTCGGGCTGGATGGGTTCGGTCTGCAGGGCGAACTGCAGGGCCGACACGGTGTTCTGGCCCGAGGTGAAGGAGGCGGGGGCGCTGGGGGCGGACAGGGTGTCCAGCAGGCTGCCCAGCTCCTCGTCCAGCTGCATGCTACTGGTCTCGGTGTACAGCTGGTGGGCCCCGGCCACCAGCATCAGGGAGGCGGCGCTGAGCTGCTGGGTGCCGGCCAGGATCTGGTCGACGCCCTGGGTGTAGGCGTTGACGCCGGTGTCGAAGACCCCGTACTGGGCGGCCAGGGTGGAGACGGCGTCCGAGAGCAGGGCCATGTTCTGCAGCATCCCGTTCAGGACGCCGGCCATGGCCTGGATGCCGCTGTCGAAGGCGGCGTAGCCTTCCCGCACGGCGCTGGTGCCCTGGCGCAGGGTGCCGATGCCCTGGCTGACCGTGTCCAGATACAGCTGCATGGCCCCGGCCAGGGCGGTGTTGCCCTGCAGTAGCAGGACGATCTGGCTGATCTGGTCCCCCACGCCGAAGGGCAGGCCGGTGAGGCCCTGCAGCAGGGCGATGGCCTGGGCGTTGCCGGCGGCCAGGGTGTCCAGGTCCAGGCCGTTCTGGGCCAGTATGGACTTGAAGGCGTCGTAGTTGACCTGGCTTTCCAGCAGGGCGACGCCGTCGTCCAGCTGGTCGATGCCGCTGCCGATCTGCCTGGAGGCCTCCAGCAGCATGGTCAGCTGGTCGTTGGAGGCGGAGATGCCGGACAGGGCGCTCTGGAGCTGGAGCAGGGCGCTGTTCACCGCCGCCGAGCCGCCGGTGAGCAGGGCGTTCTGGTCGGTGAGCAGGGTCAGGCCCTGCTCCAGGGCGGCGATGCCCGCGCTGAGGGCGGCGGCCCCCTCGTCCAGCTGGCCGGTGCCGGTGGTGAGCTGGCTGAGCCGGTTGGTCAGGGCCACGCCGTTGATGTCCAGCTTGAGCTGCAGCTGGATGCCGTTGAGGGTGATGGCCGGCATGGAAAAGTTGGTGACGTCGGCGGCCACCTCCACTTCGCTGGTCTGGCCGGGCAGCAGGGTGAAGATGATC
>DWWN01000037.1 GCA_019119685.1 Candidatus Faecalibacterium faecigallinarum | reverse complement strand
GATAAAGTATATGGGATGACGCCTCCAGGCGTCTTTTTTCTTGCCATTTTTCAACAAACAGCAAATCTGAAACAGATTGGTCTGTACGATTTCGCTATTTGTCAACAGCTCCAAAATGTCCAGCACCACTTCATTGAAGTAAATAAGACGGCTGAATTCGTTTTGAAACATCCACTTTATTCTTTTGAAGTAGGTGCGGACATTTTGTCCACGCCTACTTTAATCTTCTGAAGTGGTAGTTATCATGATAACCACCACTTTCTTTGTGTGAACTGGTCTGGGTCATTTTGAACCAGACCACTACGACCAAGTTAGAGCGCCTTGCGCCGCAAAGTAATAGATATATGTTGAAGTGGGGTGCGTTGCAGAATGAAGAACTGCAGCGCGCCCTTTTTTATGTTCCATTTTGCCGGCAAAGTTGAAAATCTGGCAGTGATTTGATAGAAAGAGGCACACCAAACCAGACCCCGGCGTGTTTTCCGGCGTCTTGTGTGGAAAATATTCTGTTTGTTCGGCTTACGCTGTCATTTTTTCAGACACACGGGTTTTGAGGCGGCCGTGTTCCCGCTTCATCCACAGCTTTTTCAGATCAAACGCGATCGCCAGCAGGAACAGCTCGGCACGAATGTTGGCCCGGCCGCGGGTGAGAAAACGGCGGAAGCCAAAGTCACTTTTGAGCAGAGCAAATGCGCCCTCCACCTAGATGGAGCGGCATAGGCGCAGATGGATCCCCCGTGCAGAGGTAATGCGCAGGTTCGTCTGCTCCCGTTTTTCCCAAAAGGTCTTTTGCAGGCGCAGCTCTTTGGGCTGCTGTGGGGCTTTGGCCCGGCAGCACTGACTGCGGCAGGGGCAGCCCGCGCAGCTTTCGCAGCGGTACCAGGCGGTGGAGACCAGCTGCCCGTCCTTTTGCTCGGTGCACTCCCGCCGCAGCGACAGTTTTCTGCCCTGGGTACAGGTAAAGCAGTCCTCCTGCGGGTCGTAGGTCATGTTCTCCACCCGGCCGATCTGTTTTGCGAATTTCCGGCTCTTTTTCTGGTCGTAGTTGGCGGGTTTGATAAAGCAGGTCTGGCCGTTTGATTCCAGGTAGAGGTAGTTGTCCAGGCTCTCATATCCGGCGTCCGCCGCTACTTCCTCATACCGGACCCCGTGGAACCTCTCCATACGCCGCATAAAGGGCCTGAGCGTCCGCACGTCGCTTCGGTCCGAAAAAGCCTCGATCCCGGTAATATACTCGCTGTTCACTGCGATCTGCACGTTGTAGCCCGGCTTGAGCTGCCCGTTGCGCATATGGTCCTCTTTCATGCGCATAAAGGTGGCGTCCGTATCTGTTTTGGCGTAGCTGTTGCGCCCCTCGCCCATGGTGGACAGCTGCATCTCATATTCCTGCCACCGTTCCAGCAGCCCATGCAGTCTTTCCCAATCTTTCTGCTCCGGGCTTTTCCGCTTCCCTTTGCCGTGAACGAACTGGATGCCCTGGACGGCCTCCTCCAGATAGGACGCCAACGCTACCAGGCCGGTCAAGCCTGTCTGCTGACGCACCTGTTCTTTCACCTTGGCCAGCTGCTTTTCCGCGCTCTTGCGCCAGACAAAAGTATACCGTCCTGCTCGACTCTCTAACTTGGTGCCGTCTACGAATACCGTCTGGTGGTCTGTCTCGCCCATGGCCTCAAGTTTCCCCACCAGCTGGTAAAACAGCCCTTCCAGCGCATCCCGGCACCGCCCTGTCCGAAACCGCGCCAGCGTGCTGTGGTCCGGCACTTTCCCGTCCCCCAAAAGCCACAGAAAGTCTACTCGATACCGGCACGCTTCCTCCAGTTTTCGGCTGGAATAGATCCCGCACAGATATCCATATACCAATACCGCGAACAACACCTGCGGATCGACTGCTGATTTTCTCCCTCTCGGAGAATATGCGCGGTACAATTCCCTGTAGTTCAACTCCTCCAACACCGCGCTTACCAGCCGCACAGGGGCGTTCTCCGGTATCCATGCTTCACAATTCAGTGAAAATACCAGTTGACCTTTTCGCTCATATACGGTACACTGGTTTTGCTTTATATCTTTTTGCACAAACTAAGATTAAAGCAAAAAGGCAGGCAGTGCAACCCCTTTAGGGTCACTGCCTGTCTTTTTTCGCGCGTTTTGCAACGAGTCCCAAAATCTAAAAGGAGGTCCCTGCTATGTCCGCCCACAACATGACCATTCAATTGCCAAGGAGGGCCGCCATTGAGTCAACCACAATACGCTATTATGCGCTTTGCCAAGTACAAGGGGCCGGAGATATCGAACATCGAGGCCCATAACGAGCGCACCAAAGAGAAGTACGCCAGCAACCCTGATATTGACCGCTCCCGCAGCAAATACAACTTCCATCTGATCGAGCCAGCCAGCGGGTATAGGACGGAGGCCGAGAGTCAAATCCAGGCTGCTGGCTGCCGCACCCGAACGGACAGCGTCCGGGTGGTGGAGGCCATGTTCACCGCCACGCCGGAATTCTTCAAGGGCAAGAAGCTGCCCGAAGTCCGACGCTACTTTGAAGAATCACTCCGCTTCTTTGAACAACACCAATCCAGAAAAACGATCATCTCCGCCGTGGTGCATATGGACGAGAAAACGCCCCATATGCACCTTTCGTTTGTCCCGCTGACCGCAGACGGTCGTCTGAGCGCCAAAGAGATCGTGGGCAACAAAAAGAAGCTGACCTGGTGGCAGGACAAGTTCTGGGAACACATGGTCATAAAATACCCCGACCTGGAGCGCGGCGAGAGCGCCAGCCAAACGGGCCGCGACCACATCCCGCCCCGCATTTTTAAGGAGATGTCCCGCCTCAACAAGCAACGCCAAAAGCTGGATGAACTGATTACCGGTATCGGACCCTTGAACAGCAAGAAACGGGCTGCTGAAATTTCCAAACTGCTGGACGGTTATATCCCGGCTGTGGAGAAGATGCAGACCCAACTCAAGAAGTACAACGTGGCCTTCACCGAGACGGCCACTGAAAACAAACGGCTGAAAAAGAAAGCCGCCGAGTTGGAACGATCCCTGGAAGCTACCACCAAGACCAGCGTCCTCAAGGAGCTGCGGGATGCGCAGCTCCGGCGCGACTATGAGGATGCGTTGGCACTGTTGGAACGTATTCCGCCGGAAGTTCTGAATGAATTCAGAAAACCCAAAGCCGCCCAGTGTACTGCCGAACTTTGAATCACGAAAAGGAGAATGCCAATGAAAAAAAACAACAACACACCCACAAATTTCACCCCGGAAACCTTGAAAACCACCCCCGAAACCGGTACAATGGAATCAGTCACCCAAAACAATGCCGTCAAGTCTCCGAACTCTGACCCGAAGCAGCCCGAACGGAAAGCCTGTGTCTACACGGTGGAGGAAGTAGCGCAGATGCTGGCCATCAGCCTGCGCTCTGCCTATAACCTGTGCAACAGCACCACCGAGTTTCGTGTCCTGCGGGTGGGCGGAAGCATCCGTGTCCCTAAGGACAGCTTTCACGCCTGGCTGTTCCGGGCAGCCTGACAAGGAGGCAGTTATGGCATATATCACAAAACGCGGCAGCTCTTATGGCGTCCGCTACACCTACCAGGACGAGCATGGCAAAAGCTGCGACAAATGGGAAAGTTTCTCCACCAAAGAGGAGGCGATCAACCGCAAAAAGCAGGTCGAGCACGAACTGGCCAGCGGCACCTTTCTGATTCCCTCAACGGTGACAGTCGGTGAGTTCCTGATGGACTGGCTGCCCAAACAGTGCAGCAAGCACAAATGGGCACCCAAGACTTACCAGTCCAATCTGTCCACCATCCAAAACCTTATTGTTCCGTATATTGGAAACATGGAGATGCAGAAGCTCAAGCCTTATCACTTGGAGAACCTGTACAGCACTCTGAGCAAGACGCCTTGCGGCCAGTATATCGAAGGCAAAAAGCAGAAGCTGACCCCCAAACAAAAGCAGCGGCTGCTTTCCGGTACCACCATCCATGAGGTCCACCGATTGCTGCACACCGCATTCCTCTATGCGGTGGAGTGGGGCATCCTTTTGAAAAGCCCCGTTCCCCTGGAAGGCCCCAAAAAGACTACCCAGGAGCGGAGCATCTGGAGCGTTGAGGAAATGCGGGCGGCCCTCGCCAGCATGGAGGACCCCATCCTTCACCTGGCGGTCCACCTGACCCTGGTTGGTGCGCTGCGGGAAGGCGAAGTGGCCGGACTTACCCCGGAGGACATCGACTTTGACGCCGCCGGTGGGGTCGGCACCTTTTCGGTCAACAAGTCGATGCAGCGGGTACAGAAAGAATCTCTAAGCCAAGTAGGCGACAGTTGCGTGTTAAAAGCCTTTGAGGACAAGCGGGAGGGCAGCAAGACCCTTCTGATTCTAAAAAGCACCAAAACAGATGCATCTCGCCGGATCATCTTCCTGACCGCCGCTCTCCGGGAGGAACTGAAATGCTGGCTGGAACAGTTAAAGACCGACGAGGCCCGTGCCCCAGAACGCTACCACGACAGCGGAATGCTTCTCCGACTGCCCAATGGTCAGGCCGTGGAGCCGGTCCTCATCCGCAAGAAGTTCCTCAAGTGGCAGGACGCGCACCCGGAATTTCCCCGCATCGTCTTTCATGGGCTGCGGCATTCCAGTGCCACCTACCAGCTGATGATCTCAGGCGGCGACGTGAAAGCCGTACAAGGCACGACGGGCCACGCCAGTGCGGATATGCTGGTCAATACCTATGCCCATATCCAGCAGACTTCCCGCAAAGAGCTGGGACAAAAGTTCGAGGAGAGCTTTTACAAGGAAGCCGGTAAGCCCGCTCAACCACCTGAGGCAGCTGGAGAGGCCGCCATCTCCATGTCCGCCCTTCTGGACCTGCTGAACAATGCCGACCCTGCGGTGAAGGCACAGCTCCGCTTGGCCCTCATGACCTGATGCAAATTCGGGCACAAACTGCAAAGGAATTCCACAGGATATAAAATCCTCCTGCGAAAAGCCTGACCGTGCAGAAACCGTGCACCGACCGTGCACTCCCCGCCTTTGGGCGGGTACATAAAAAGAAAAAGCGTCAAATCTTACGATTCAACGCTTTTCTTTGGTGCGCTCGCGGGAACTCGAATCCCGGGCCCTCTGATTAAAAGTCAGATGCTCTACCGACTGAGCTACGAGCGCATATCGTTCTGTTTAATTCGGTGCAATCGGAGATTGCCCGATTATTTTACCACACCCGGGCGCAAAATGCAAGTGCCGGCGTAAAAAAGTCTGCTTTCTGGCAAAACGGCCCTGGGAGGCGCGGCCTGCCGGGACATACAAAATGCACAACGCCAGGGCCTGTTTTGCGCGTCTCTGCGCCTTCTGCGGTCGAAAAAGGCCGGTTTGGCGGGGCGGGAACGCTGTCCGGGCGCCGGAATTTTGTGCAAAATCACATTCATGCGCAGGCTGCGCCCGGAAGGAACTTCCTCTTTACAAAGGGATACAAAATAGTTACAATGAAAGATACAGAATGTGCCTGTGCGCACAGACTATTTTTGGACGAATCATCGGGACAGCGTTCCCGTCCCATCCCATTGCAAAGGAGAGATGCTCTATGAAGATCACCCGCCGTCTGGTGCTGCGCTGCTCGGGCGCAGCCGCCGCGGCCCTGGCCCTGATGGGGGCCAGCGCCCAGGGCAGCCTGCTGGACTGGCTGCAAAAACTGTTCGGCCAGGAAGAAGCCGCTTCCTCGTCCAGTGCGGCGTCCTCTGCGCCGGCCGCCTCCTCCCAGGCGCCGGCGGCCAGCAGCAGCGCCCCTGCCCTGCCCCCCTACGACGCTGACCCCCTGACCGGCGAAGCCAAGCGCGGCCGCGGGCGGATCGTTGCAGTGATGGTCAACAATATCTGCAACAGCGCCCGCCAGAACGCGCGGCCCCAGCGGGGGCTGTCGGCGGCGTCGGTCCTGATCGAGTCCAAGGTGGAGGGCAGCATCAGCCGGCTGTGCGCCCTCTACAGCGACGTGGACGCCATCCCCGAGGTGGGGCCGCTGCGGTCGGGCCGGGACCAGTTCCTGCAGCTCGTCATGCCCTGGCAGGCCCTCTACTACCACGACGGCGAGAGCGTGTTCTGCACCCAGTACGTCAGCCAGTGGGATTATTCCGGCCTGAACATCGGCGGCAAGAGCTATTTCAACACCCCCACCCATCCCCAGGTAGCCCACCGGGACCCCCGCGGCGGGGTGGTGGCCTATGAGCACACCGAGTTCACCTCGGGCCCCGAGATCCGGCAGGCCGCCGGCAATTCCGGCATCAGCCTGACCTACGACTACGACGCCACCTTCTTCCCCTTCGCGGACTACCGCACCGGCGAGACCATCCTGCTGGAAGGCTGCCAGGGCGCCCGGGATGTGACGGTGCGCCATTCGGCGGGCTATCAGTCCGCCTTCCACTACAGCGATCCCGACAAGGTCTACCGGATGGAGATGTACAGCTCCCGCACCGGCCGTTTCGAGCCGGCGGTGGACGAGCTGAACAGCCAGCAGCTGGCCTTTGAGAACCTGCTGGTCTGTTTTGCCCCCATCGCGGCCTACCCCGGCGACTCGGGGGACGTCCAGCAGGTCCAGTACATCGCCGGCGGCGAAGCCTTCCTCTTTACCCGGGGACGGGTGCGGCCCTGCCAGTGGTCCAAGCTGGCCCCCGACCTGCCTCTGGAAGTGACCGACAACGGCCAGCCGGTGGCCTTCAACCGCGGCCGCACCTATCTGGCCATCGTGGACGAGGACGAACGGGATGCCTTCGCTTTTAACGCCTGACAAGGGAAGGATCACACCATGAAAAAGTTCACTCTGGCACTGACGGCCCTCTGCCTGGCGGCGGCCATGACCCTGACCGGCTGTCTCCCGCTAGGGACGCAGGCCGACGACGCCGTTTCGGCCCGGGAGGCCGCCGCCCTGGACCCCCTCACCGGCGAGCTTGCCCGCTGGCCCGGCCAGCGGCCCGCCTCGGTCTTTGTCTACAACGGGATGGACGCCGGGCGTCAGTGGGGCATCGGGGAGGCCTCGGTGGTGTTCGAGGCCCTCACCGAAGGGGAGAGCAGCACCAGCCTCTGCCTGGCTTATCCCTCGCTGGAGGCTGTGCCCAAAGTCGGCCCGGTGGCCCAGGCGCAGGACCTCTACCTGCAGCTTTTGATCTGCCAGCAGGCCATCCCGGTCCAGCGGGGGGCCAGCATCTACGCGGCCAACTTCCTGGACTGCTACCAGATCTCCCCCCTGGACGCCCTCAGTCTGGGGGTCAAGGGCTTCAATTACGAAGGGGTGTGGGGCCAGCCCGACCAGATCAGCTGGACCACCAGCGGCGCTTCCCTGACCCCGCTGGCGGCCAGCGCCGGCGTCTCGCTGGAACCCCAGGCCGCGGCTGCAGCCGCCTCTGCCGACAGCGAGACTGAGGCCGACGACGGCATCCGCCTGCCGCCCCTCCTCCCCTTTGGCGAGCCCGCCGGAGGCAAGGAAGGCGCGTCCTCGGTGGAAGTCATCTTCTCGGCGGACGCTTCCACCAGTTTCACCTATGACGCCGGCACCGGCCACTACCTGATGGCCCGCGCCGACGGCACTCCCCAGACCGACGCCAACACCGGCGCACAGGCCGGCTTCGACAACCTGCTCATCCTCTACAGCGCCCCCTCCCTCCGGGACGACGGCTATTCCTGGGGGTACGACCTGACCATGGGCGCGGGGGTCTACCTGAACGGCGGCTCGGTCTGGAGCATCCTCTGGATGCCGGGGGTCGATTCCACCCTGGCCATTTACAACTCGGACGGCACCGCCCTGGAGATCCGCCCCGGCACCAGCTACATCGCCCTGATGGGCAGCGTGGCCGGCCAGGAAGTGGTCCTGCGGGACAGCGCCGGCGCCGAGATCAGCGCCAACTGAGCGCCCCACAAATCGTCAAAAAAGTCCCGTCCAGCCGACATGTGCGGATGGACGGGACACATACAGGGAAATTTAGCGCTGAGAGTGTGCGAGCCGCTTTGCGGCGAGTGCGCGGTTCAGCGCTAAATTTTGTTCCCAGGAGGCAGCGGCGGCGAAGCGCGTCCAGTGGACGAAACAGCGAGCCGCCGCTGGCGCAGCGCTCCGGTTTTCGCAAGCGTTCGCGCGCCGCGAAAACCGGCTAAGCGCAAGAGGGTTAGGGGGAAGGAATTTCTGTCGCGCGACTGCGCGCAGAAATGGGTTCCCCCTAAAGTATTACTGATAGGCTTCGTTGTTCTCCGTCTCGGCCTGGCCCCGCAGGGTATCGGCGTAGCCGAAGGGGACGATGTCGATGGCCTCCACCATCTTGTCCCGCATCCACAGCTGGACGTCGGTCTGGACCGTGTAGCCGCAGCCGGGGTCCGCCATCCACTGTTCGGGCCGGCGGCTGGGCAGGGCGTGCTGGGCCAGCATGCTGACGATCACGCCGCCGTGGGTCACACAGGCGGCTTCGGTCACGTCCATCCGGATCATGTACTCGAACAGTTTGAGCAGCGACTCGCCGCAGCGGCGGTGGAAATCAGCGGTGGGCTCGGCCCCCTCGGGGGTGAAGCCGGACCCCGGCGTGATCCACTTGGAAAAGTCGGGGTCTTTGACCAGCTCCTTGACCGGGCGGTTCTCAAACGCGCCGAAATGCGCCTCCCGCAGGTCATGGACGGTGAACTGATGGGCCGCCCCGGGGAAAAGGATGTTCGCCGTCTCAACGGCCCGCAGCATCGGCGAGGAAAACACGGTGTCCACCACCGGGTAGTCGAACCGCGCCTGCAGCTCGGCCAGCTGGGCCCGGCCCTCGTCGCACAGGGGCAGGTCGGTGCCGCCGCCGACGTAGCGGCCCTCCAGGTTGCCGGCGGTCAGGCCGTGGCGGATCAGATGCAGCTTAAAGGTCTTCATGCAAAAACGCACCTCTTTCATCAAAAGCCCGAAATCTTTTTTCGGGCGCAAAACACAAAATAGCAGGAATTCTGCTCAAGTTTATCATATATCTGGTGGCAGGGCAAGTCTTTTGACAAAAACGACGAAAAATCAGGCAAAATCTCGTCAATTTTTTCCTTTACAAGTCGTTTTCCATTATGTATAATCAACGTGTTGTTGTATAATGGAAAGAAAGGGCTTTTCCGGCGGCCAGGCGGGGCGGCCGGGGGCCCGGGAGGACACTCATGGAATTCAACCGTATCATCAAGCTCCTGCGCACCGAGCGCGGCATCACCCAAAAGCAGGCCGCCGAGGACCTGCACATCTCCCAGGCGCTGCTGTCCCACTACGAAAAGGGCATCCGGGAGTGCGGCCTGGACTTCGTCGTCCGGGTCGCCGATTACTACGGCGTCTCCTGCGACTATCTGCTGGGCCGCAGCGCCGACCGCACCGGCGCGGTCCTGACGGCCGACGACATCCCCAACCCCGACAAGATGAAGGACAACGTCTACCACGGCAGCGTGCTGCCCACCATGAACAAAAAGCTGATCTCCAACAGCCTGAACGTCCTGTACGCCAAGGTGGGCCAGTGCCGCAACAAGGCCCTCGTCACCGAGATCAGCACCTACCTGATGATGGCCGTCTACAAGATGTTCCGCCTGCTGTACACCAGCGGCCCCCACAATGCGGCCAGTATGTTCAGCATCAGCGAGGGCCAGTGGGACGGCTATTCGGACGCCGTCATGCGGATGGCCGAGGCCAACGTCAGCGTCCTGCTGTCGGGCGGCAGCGTCAAGGGGGACGGCGGCGTGGAGGACACCGCCCCGCTGGCCATGACCACCGAGAGCCTGACCCGGGAGTTCCCCCTCTATACTTCCAGCCTGCTCAACCTGGTCAAGACCAGCGAGACCCGCATCCGCTCTCTGACCCCGCCGGAGGAAAACGGCAAATAAAGCGCGCAAAGCGCCCGCACGGCTCAAAACCGCACGGGCGCTTTTGTTTTAGATGTGCTTTTCGATGAACGTCTGGATGTCGGCAAAGACCTCCTGGCGGTTCAGCTCCACCAGCAGCTCGTGGCGGGCGCCGGGGTAGAGTTTGACTTCCACCTGGCGGACCCCCGCGTCCCGCATACTCTGGGCCGCCCTGCGCACCCCTTCGCCCTTGTTCCCCACCGGGTCGTCGTCCCCGGCCAAAAAGAGCAGGGGCAGGTTCTTGGGCGCCCGGGCCAGCAGCTTTTTGTCGCACAGGCGGGCCAGCCCGGCAAACAGGCTGTCGTACCCGTTCAGCGTGAACAGGAAGCTGCACCGCTCCTCGGCGCGGTAGCGGTCCACCTCTTTCTCGTCCCGGTTGAGCCAGTCGTTGGGGGTGCGGGCCGGCTCAAAACCCCGGTTGTAACTGCCGAAGGCCAGATCGTTCACAAAGCGGCTGCGGTAGTGCCAGCCCCGGAAAGCCGCCAGCAGATGGCAGACCGCCCGCCCCGCCAGCACGGCGGCTTTGGGCTGCCAGCCGGTCCCCATCAGGATGGCGCCGGCCAGCTCATCGCCGTACTCGCAGACATACTGCCTCGCATAAAACGAGCCCATGCTGTGCCCCAGCAAAAACCAGGGCAGGCCCGCCAGCTCGGGCAAAGCCTTGGCCCAGCGGGTGACGGCGTGGATGTCATCCAGCAGCAGGCGGTTGCCGTCCGGCTGCCCAAAATAGCCGTAGTCCTCCTTGCTGGCCACCGAGCCGCCGTGGCCCAGATGGTCGTGGCCCACCGCCGCAATGCCCCGGTCCGCCAGATAGCGGGCCAGTTCCTCGTAGCGGCCGATGTATTCCACCATCCCGTGGGTCATCTGGAGGACGGCCCGGGGCCGCCCCTCGGGCAGGCAGACCAGGACGTTCAGCCAGGCCCCCTCTTTGGTGGAAGGGATGGAACAATAGCGCAGTGTGCTCATGTGCATCTCCTTTCTCAGCGGGCCCGGAGGGCAGCCAGCTGCGCCAGGCAGGCCGGGCAGATGCACTTGCCCTCGAACAGGACGGCGCCTTCGGCCTCCGCGCCGCAGAAGGTGCAGGCCCTGGGCGGCACATATTTGCGTATCACGATAGCACCGTCCTCCGCGAAGATCTCCACCTTGCTGTCACTCGTTATCCCCAGCGCGGTGCGCAGCTCCTTGGGCAGGACAACCCGTCCCAGATTGTCGATCCCGCGGATGATCCCGGTGCTTGTTTCTTTCATCATTTCGTTCTCCTTTTTGCGTTCCTCACAGGCAGGCCGAGCCGGACCGCCGGCCGATTTCCTGTTTTTTCCAGTATACAGGAAGGGACAGCGTTCGTCAAGAATTCCGCGTTTGTTCGACACAAAATACTTTCGACATTCCAAACTTCCCTGCCCCTTTGGCCGAAAAGGAACGAATCGCAACGCTTTTTCGCCCCGCGGCGGGCGCGCCGTGACGCAAAAGCGCAAAACGGCCCGCGCACCGTCCAAAATGGGCGGAAACGCGGGCCGGACAGGTCCGATTTTTGCTTACAGCTGCAGCAGACCCACCTTGCGGTAGACCTTCTGGATCATGCGGTCGGCGATGCGGGAAGCCGCCGCCGCGCCCTCTTTCAGGACGCCGTCCACATAGTCCTTGTCCGCCAGGATGCGGCTGTACTCGCCCTGGATGGGGGCCAGGCCGTCGGCCACCACCGCGCCCACGGCCTCCTTAAAGTCGCCGTAGCCCTTGCCGTCGAACTCCCGCTCGATCTCCTCGAAGCTCTTGCCGGTAAAGACCTGGTAAATGGCCATCAGGTTGGACACGCCGGGCTTCGCCGCCGGGTCATACCGGACCACGCCGTCCGAGTCGGTGACGGCCCGCTTGAACTTGCGGGTGATGGTGTCGCGGTCGTCGGTCAGCAGGATGAAGGCGTTGGCGTTGGTGTCACTCTTGCTCATCTTGCGGGTGGGGTCGGCCAGGGACATGATCTTGGCCCCCTCCTTGGTCACGTAGCCCTCGGGCAGGTTGAAGGTGGGGCTGTATGCGTTGTTGAACCGCTGGGCCACGTTGCGGGCCAGCTCCAGGTGCTGGGTCTGGTCCTGGCCCACCGGGACCAGGTCGGCGTTGTAGATCAGGATATCCGCCGCCATCAGGGCCGGATAGGTGAACAGGCCGCCGTTGACGTTGTCGGGGTGCTTGGCGCTCTTGTCCTTGAACTGAGTCATCCGGCTCAGCTCGCCGAACTGGGCGTTGCAGCACAGGATCCAGTTCAGCTGGGTGTGGGCCGGGACATGGCTCTGGACAAAGAGGATGCTCCGGGCCGGGTCGATGCCGGCGGCCAGCAGCATGGCCGCGGCCTCGCGGGTGTGGCGGCGGAGGGCCGCAGGCTCCTGCCGGACGGTCAGGGCGTGGAGGTCGGCCACCATATACAGGCAGTCGAACTGGTCCTGCAGCTTGGCCCAGTTGCGGACCGCGCCGATGTAGTTGCCCAATGTAAAGGTGCCGGTGGGCTGGATGCCGGACAAGATCACGCGCTTGCGCTCGCTCTGTTCACTCATAAAAATGCCTCCCTTGGATAGGAACGCCGGTCGGTCCATCCGGCCCGGGCCGGATGCCGAACGGCAGAAAAAAACGTCCCGGACAAAGCCGGGCCTGCCGGTCTTGTCAAGGACGAATAACACAAAGATTATCCGCGGTGCCACCTTGCTTTGCGGCCCTCTCAGGCCGCACCCTTTGACGGGATGCCAACACATCCCCGGCGCTGACGTGCGCCCTGCCGTCGCGGGATACCCAGGCATACGCGCCCTTCCCCCGCGCCCTCGGCGGCCCATAGCGGCAGGCTTGTCCCCGCCTGCTTTCCAGCTGCCGCAGGCTCTCTGGCCGGGGGTGTGATCTGCCGCGTCTTCCGCTTCATCGGTTTGTACAGTAGACTATAGCACGTTTGCGGCGGCCTGTCAAGGCCCGCGCCCGAGGCAGTATATTAGACTAAATTTTTTCTCAAAATTTGTGAAATATATGTATTGTGCGCAAGCAAATTTCCCGCTACAATAAATGTATACTCTTACGGGCCAGGGCCGCCCCACGGCCCACATCAAACCAACAGGAGGGGTCTGTCCTATGATCAACATGGTAAAGCTGCCCACCAACAACAAGCGGATGATCCTGCGGGTCGCACGGGGGCACTTCGCCACCAGCCACAGCCACATCAATTACTACATTGACGTGACCATGCAGAAGACCCGCTTGTCCGAAGCGGCCGAGACTGCCAAAGAGCTGGTCCATATGTATAAGACCACCACCATTGTGGACACCATCCTGTGTCTGGACGGCACCCAGGTGATCGGCACCTGCATGGCCAACGAGCTGACCAAAGACGGCTTCCGCAACATGAACGCCCACCAGACCATCTACATCATCACCCCCGAGTACACTTCGGGCAGCCAGATCATCCTGCGGGACAACATCGCGCCCATGGTGCGGGGCCGCCACGTGCTGATCTTGTCGGCCTCCATCACCACCGGCTACTCCATCAAGGCGGCCGTGGAGGCAGTGCAATATTACGGCGGGCAGGTGGCGGGCCTGGCGGCCATCTTCGCCACCACCCACGAATTCATGGGGATGCGGGTCAACTCCATTTTCGACCCCAACAACCTCCCCGACTACCAGAGCTACGAATCGCGCGACTGCCCCATGTGCAAAGCCGGCCAGCCCATCGACGCGCTGGTGAACAGCTTTGGCTATTCCTCTTTGTAATACCGATCTCCCGGACCGCGGCCTGCTTTCCCCTCTCAGCAGCCGCGGTCTTTTTGCGCCTGCGCACAGAAAAAGGCCCCCGGTCGCCCGGGGGCACATCATTCAAAAAGATTTTACAGAACGTTTGCTGTTACTTGCGCGCCAAAGACCCAGTAGACAGTTCCGTCCTCAGTTTTTGCCTTGCTGCCACTCACATTATAAGTAAATCTGATTAAACCATTCGACAGTTCATCCAACTGGCCAACAGTTCCGTCTACACCAAGAACCAGCGCGGCTGCAAATTCTTCTGGCTCATCAATCTGTCCCAGCTTGTTGATTTTATCTTTATTACTGCTAATCATTCCCAGCAGACCACTGGAACCAGTATTATTTTCCAGGCGGCTTTCCTCCACCACATATGTCATACCATATTTAGTCTGACTGCCCAGAAGTGCACCGCCGTTCAGGAAATTGCGGATCAAGTCACCAAAAACGTTTCCGATCGACCATCCCATTGCATTAGAGACTTCTCTATTGGCGGAGCCAGTCGAACCAGTCTTTGCTATATTTTGAGCAGCTGCACGCACAGCGTTATTCAGTTTACTATTAACTTCTACCTCAATATCGCTGCCTACATCCTCCAGCAGGTCATTCACTTGGTTTGTGCTGATTGACCCGCTGACACCGCCGCCACCGCCGCTGCAGCCGGCCAGCATACTGACCGACAGCACTGCCGACATGACCAAAGCCAAAAATTTCTTGCATTTCATAGATGCACACCTCTTTTCAAAATTTTACGCTGCTGTTACAGCGAACAAAATCTGTCTCTGCCCGCCCTGCTCGACGAAGATTGCTGCGGCCACATGATAGCTGCCGGCGCCCAGATCGTCGATCAGGCCCGCTGCGGTACGCTCCCGCCGGGACGCATACCCCAGCGGCGTGCTGATCCAATAGGAATCGCCGTACACCTCGCACACCAGCGGCCGGACGCCGGCCTTCTGGGCGACCATGCTTTTCACGTCCAGACGGCCGATCTCCTCCAGGGTGCACTGGGCCAGCGACGCGGCCACTTCGTCCACCGCCGCCGACAGCTCACCATCCGCTGCGACGGCGGCAGTCACCCCTTCCGTCTCCAGCATCTGCTCGATGGTGCCGGTGTTGAGCTTGACGCCTGCGGATGTGCCGGGGCCGCCGCAGGCGGTGAGTACCCCTGCCGCCAGCACCGCGGCCAGGAGCAGGGCAAGAAGCTTTTTGCCTTTCATTCCGCTTTCCTCCTTTCTCTGGCTGATTGGAACGCTGCGCCGCACCCATGATTCCGGGCGGGGCCGCCGCCCTTTGTTGGATTAAACATACCACGGCTGTTAGATAATGTCAACAACGATACTTCGGTTTGTGTAAATTTTGTGGATTTTCGCGCAAAAAGCCCCCGGCAGGCAGGCTGCCGAGGGTCTCTGCAGAGAAAGCGATGATTCAGTTCTGTTCCGGCAGTTCCGGCAGGCTGGGAGCCGCCGTCGCCCGCGCGCCGAACACCCAGTAGGTCACGCCGTCGTAGCTCGTGCGCTGGGCGCTCACGCTGTAGGTAAAGCGCACGCCGTTCTCAAGCAGCGTCACCAGCTGGCCGGCCAGCTCTTCCGACTGCACATACTGGCGGATATAGCTCTCGGTGAGGTACTGGTGCACCAGGGTATCCGCCGCGAGGACTGCCGCCGCCGCGAACTCGTCGGCGGAATCCACCACCGCGAGGTCGCCCAGCTTGCTGGTGTCGATGTTCACCTCAAAGAAAGTCGCCAGCGCGGCGGTGTTGATGCCGCTTTCCAGCTCGTCCTCCGTGATGACATACGCGCCGGCCGCCTTCACGCCGGTCAAATCCACCGCCGGCAGCTTCAGCGTGTCATTGACGCTTTCCGTAGCCCGGACCGTGGAGAACGCACCATCCTCCTTCATCTTGGCCACAGCGGCTTTGACCGCACTGTCCAGCGCCTCATCCGGCGTGACTGTGACGCTGCTGCCTGCATCCGAAAGCAGCCCATTGACCTTGCTCAAGCTCAGGGACCCGCCAGTGCCGCCACCACCACAGCCTGCCAGCACCCCGGCTGCCATCACGGCAGACAAAGCCACAGCCAACCATTTTTTCAATTTCATGCGATTCATCCTTTCTATCCTGAAAGTCTGAACCTTTGCGCCGCGTCCAAACAGGACTCCAGCTCCACCCTTTACTGTAATAAACATATCACACCCGCCGGGCCTTGTCAACCGCCCCGCCCGTTTTGCGCGCCGCCGGCACGCAAAACCCCGGCGGCTGGAGGGAGAGCGCCGCCGGGGGTGAGTATGTAAAGTTTTACTGCGCGATTGCGATAGTCAGATAGCAGGGAATCCCATCCGCAGTAGTCACATCTATAACCGCTACTGCATACCGATCTCCCTTCACGGTCATATGGACTTGCCAAACTGCCGACGCAGCAAGAGCATCAACCAAAGCGGAATCTGCCTCTATCTGTGCCTGCGGTATAAAGTAGCACCATCCCTGACTGCCCTGGGGCAGACGATACGAGACTTCCTGAGAGACAAAGCTCACCATACCGGTACTGTAATCTCTTTCTTCAACCTGTTTTGCCACCTGCTTAGCTATTGTAGTCAATTCATTCGATGTCACAACGTCAACATCATAGCCCTCCATAGCAAACATATCTTCGATCATCCCACGGTCAACAGAAACAGTATGAATACTGCCTCCACCACCACCGCAGGCAGTCAGCATACTCACGGCTATAATAGCGGACAGGACCAAAGCCAATAATTTTTTCATTTTCATAATCTCACACCTCAATCTTATAAACTAGATTCACTGAACCGACATTGCAATTATATAGCAAAGTATATTATCTTTTGACATAAACTCTACCGCAACCGCATCAGCAGCAGAGGCTCCATTTGATTTAATGTGGTCAATTACATTCTTAGCAACATATTGCTCATAGGTTGTATTACCAAGAGATGATTTAGGGAACTGAGTTACTAGTAAAGCTCCGGGAGTTCGACTAAATACGCTCATACTCTCTATGTAAGCATCTTTATTAGAAACATCGCTTGCATTGTATTTTGTTAACAATTTTGCAGCTTTCTCTGCATCCCTTGTCATAGTAGACAATTCGCCTACCTTGACGTTATAACCAGCATTGCTGATGATTGTATTGATTACATCATAATCAAGCACATTAGAGGAATTCTTACCGCCTGTGCCGCCGCCACCGCCTCCGCCGCAGGCGGTCAGCATACTCACGGCCATAATAGCGGACAGGACCAAAGCCAATAATTTTTTCACTTTCATGATGCACACCTCACTTTACTGCATGGATACACGGACACGAGACCCGGCAGGGCTGGGTCCAGGGCCCTGCCGTTTGTTGGATGTATTGTACCACAGTTTTCACCATTTTGCCATAAAATTGTCACAACTTGCATAGTCGGTGTAATAAGTTGCATGGTCTGGGGCGTATTGGACGGCGTCGGGGCGTTTCCAGACACGCCCCAGGCCCAAAAGGCAAAACAAAGCCCCCGGCGGATGTGGTGTCTCCGCCGGGGGTATATATGCAAGGGTCCGTAGAAAAGCATGGTGTCAGACGGGCAAGACCAGCACAACCGAAAGCGCCGGGGCGTCCTCACCCGAATTGTGTAAAAAGCATATCACAATTTTCACAACTTGTCAACATTCTTATCACAGATTTTTCGCCGGGTGGCGCGGCGCTGTCAGTTCCGGTTTTCCCTGGCCTGGCTGCCCTTGATATAGGGGTCATGCCAGTAGCTCCAGAGCAGCTGGGCGCACATGAAGCACCAGATCACCGGCTCGCAGAGGATGACGGCGTCGTAGCCAAACCGGGGGATGAACACCAGCATGAAGATGATCTTGCCCACCAGCTCGATGCCGCTGGAGATCAGGGGCAAAATCTTCTGCCCCAGGCTCTGCAGCGCGTAGCGGGTGGCCAGCAGCACCCCCAGCACCGAGTAGAAGGGGGCGGTCCAGCACAGGTAGCGGGCGCCGTTTTCCAGCACCACCGGCTCGCTGGAGCCGGACACCAGCCGCACCAGCACATCCGCGCCCACCCACATCAGGGCGGTCATGACCACGGCGGTGCCCAGGCCGAACAGCCAGATCTGGCGCATCCCCTTGCGGATGCGCTCGGGCTTGTCCGCGCCGCGGTTCTGCGAGACGAAGGTGGAACCCGCCGTCGCCATGGCGATGACCGGCATATCGGTGAAGGTGAACAGCTTGCGGGCGGCAGTATGCCCGGCGATGACCAGGGTGCCCAGGCCGTTGATGCCGTACTGCAGAATGACCGAGCCCGCCGAGACGATGCTGCTCATCAGGCCCATCGAAAGGCCCTGGGTGACCAGCTCGCGGTAGAGGCTTTTTTCAATGGCAAAGTGCTCTTTGCCGGGGACCAGATGCTTGACCCTGCGGGCGATGTAGAAAATGCACAGCACCACCGAAAGCGCCTGCGCCAGCACGGTGGCCAGCGAAGCGCCCCGCACCCCCAGCCCCAGGCCGGCCACGAACCAGTAGTCCAAAGCCACGTTCAGGCAGGAGGAAAAAATCAGGAACACCAGCGGCATCACGCTGTTGCCCACCGCGCGCAGCAGCGCCGCGCACAGGTTATAGGCGAACATGACCACCACATACTGGGCGATGGGCTGGATGTAGCTGTAGGCTTCGTCGATGATCTCGGGCGGGGTGTCCAGCACTTCCAGCAGCGGGTACAGGAACAGCAGGCCCACCACCGTGATGATGGCCGACGCCGCCAGCCCGATGACCACCGAGCCGGCCACCGTCTTTTTGACTTTCGCTGCGTCCTCTGCGCCGTAGGCCCGGGCCGTGACGATGGCAAGGCCGTTGCCGATGCCCAGGCCAAAGCCCACCAACAGCTCGTAGATCGAGCCGCAGGCGCCCACCGCCGCCAGGGAAGTGTCGCCCAAAACGTTGCCCACGATCATGGCATCGGCCGCGTTGTACAGCTGCTGGAACAGGTTGGAAATAAAAATGGGGATCGCGAAAATGAACAGGTTTTTGAAGATGGGGCCGTGGATCAGGTCCACCTGCCGCCGTCTGGGGGTCCGTATGGTCTCCATTGCGCCTCCGTAAAGTTGTAATTTTGCAAAGCTGCGCCGCGCAAAAGCACGGCCTCCGCCGGGGCGGAAGCCGTGTTGGTTGGCTTATGTTCAGATCTCCTGGGTCTCAAAGCCGGCGCCGGTCAGCACCTGGACGCTGGCAAAGCCCGCGGCCTTGACCTGCCGGGCCGCCTCCTCGTAGCCATAGGTCAGGCCGTCCACCGAGTGGGCGTCGGCGGTGATGATGACCTTGCCGCCCATCTTGGCCCAGGCTTCCAGCAGCCAGCCGCTGGGATAAAAGTCGTCCCGATAGCCGCGGAAAACGCCGCCGGTGTTCACTTCCAGCAGGCAGCCCGCAGCGTGGGCGGCTTCCAGCGCGCCCATGGCGGCCGCACGGTAGCGGGGGGCGTTCTCGTCAAAGAAATCCCCGTCCCGGTTCAGCTTTTTGATCAGGTCGATGTGGCCCAGGATGTCGGGCCCCAGGGCGGCCACTTCGGCCACCGAGCGGAAATACGCCTCCGCCGCGGCCAGGCCGTCCCCGCCGAAATCGTCGGCGATGCAGGCCGCGAGGTCCTGCTTGCGGAAGTCGATCTCGTAGTATTTGCCGGTGTTCGCGCCGTGCAGGTAATGCACGCTGCCGATCCAGTAGTCGTACCCGGCCCGCTTGTCGTCCGAGAACTGATCCCACTCGATGCCGCAGAGGATATCCACCTTGCCCTTGTACTCGGCCTTCAGCTTGGCGATGGTGGCCTTGTACAGCGCGGTGCGGCGGGGGCTCATGCAGTATTCCCGGTCGCAGGGGGTATGGCTGTGCCCCGTGAAGCCCAGCGTTGTCAGCCCCTGGGCGCAGGCGGCAGAAGCCATCTCCTGCAGGGTATTTTTGCCGTCGCACAGCGTCGAGTGGCAGTGGACGCTGGATCTCATGAAGTCTGCCATAGCCTTGCTCACTGCATCCTTTCCTGTTTGACCTTGTGGTCAATGATATGTCGTTTTTCCAGCTCACGGGTGATGTCCTCCACCGTGATGCCGGCCTGGACCATCAGCACCAGGACATGGTAGGCAAGGTCGCTGATCTCGTAGACCGTCTCAGCCTTGTCCTCCTTCTCGCCGGCAATGATGACCTCGGTGCACTCCTCGCCCACCTTTTTGAGGATCTTTTCCTTCCCCTTTTCAAACAGGTAGGAAGTATAGCTGCCCGGCTGGGGGTCGGTCCTGCGGCCCTCGATCAGGCGGTACAGGCCCTGCCAGCTGAACTGTTTCAGCTCGTCGCTGAGGTACACCTGGTTGAAAAAGCAGCTCTCGGCGCCGGTGTGGCAGGCCGGGCCGCTCTTGACCACCTCCACCACCAGAGCGTCGCCGTCGCAGTCGGCGGTGATGGACACCACCCGCTGGACATGGCCGCTGGTCTCTCCCTTGCGCCAGATCTCCTGGCGGCTGCGGCTCCAGAACACCGTCCGCCCTTCCGCAATGGTCAGCGCCAGGGTCTCGGCGTTCATGTATGCCAGGGTGAGCACCTCTTTGGTGTAGTGATCCTGCACGATGGCGGGGATCAGGCCCTTGTCGTCAAATTTCAGTTCCATACTCTCTCCTGCCCATAAGTGGGACATACTAACAGTTTATCTTATTCCGGCCCGATATGCAAGGGGTCAGAGGCGCATTTCCACACCATTTTTTGCAAGATATTCCTTCAAGTCGCGGATGGCGAGCAGTTTCTGGTGGAAAATGCCCGCCGCCAGCCCCGCGTCGATCCCCTTGTGGCGGAACAGCTCGAGGAAATCCTCCTTTTTGCCCGCGCCGCCCGAGGCGATGATGGGCACGCTGACACGCGCGGCCACCGCATCCAGCATCTCGAGGTCGAAGCCGCCCCGCACCCCGTCGGTGTCAATGCTGTTCAGGCAGATCTCCCCCGCGCCGCTGTCCACGCACTGGACGATCCACTCCAAAGCGTCCCGGCCGGTGTCCTCCCGGCCCCCTTTGGCAAACACCCGGAACTGCCCGTCCACCCGCTTGACGTCGGCCGAGAGGACCACGCACTGGCTGCCGTAGCGTTTGGCAGCCGCCGGGATCAGGCCGGGGTCCCGCAGGGCCCCCGAGTTGACCGACACCTTGTCCGCCCCGCACTTGAGCACCCGGTCAAAGTCCTTCAGGGTGTTGATGCCGCCCCCCACCGTCAGGGGGATGAAGATCTCGCTGGCCACCCGGGTCAGGATATCGGTAAAGAGGGCTCGGCCCTCATAGCTGGCGGTGATGTCGTAAAAGACCAGCTCGTCGGCGCCGGCGGCGTTGTACATCCGGGCCATTTCCACCGGGTCGGCCACGTCCCGCACCCCTTCAAAGTTGACCCCCTTGACCACTCGGCCGTTGCGCACGTCCAGACAGGGGATGATCCGCTTGGTAATCATAGCTGCGATCCTTTCTTTTCATACCGGCGCACGCACGCCGCCAGGTCCAGCGCGCCGGCGTAGAGGCTCTTGCCCAGGATGGCGGCGGCCGCCCCCATCTGGTCCAGGGCGTCCAGCTCCTCCATCCGGCGGATGCCGCCGCTGGCCGTCAGGGCCAGGCCCGGCAGTTCCTGCCGGATGCGGCGGTAGAGCTCAAGGTTCGTGCCCTGCATGGCGCCGTCCCGCGCGATGTCGGTGACGATGACGGCGGTGCACCCGGCGTCCGCCAGCCGGCGGCAGAAGGCAAGGCCGTCCTCTGCGCTGGTCTCCCGCCAGCCGTGGATGGCGGCTCTGCCGTCCTTCAGGTCCACCCCGACGGCCAGCCTGGGGCCGTACTTGCGCAGCATCCGGGCGGTAAAGCCGAAGTCCGTCACCGCGACGCTGCCCAGGATGCACCGCCCCACCCCAAGCGCCAGATAGTCCTCGATGCGCTGCTCGGTGCGGATGCCGCCGCCCACCTCGATGTACAGGCCGCCCTGCCGGGCAATGGCGCGGATGGCCTCGAAGTTGGCCGGCGCGCCGTCCTTTGCGCCGTCCAGGTCCACCAGGTGGAGGCAGGACGCCCCCGCCTGCCGGAAGGCGGCGGCCTGGGCGGCGGGGTCGGCGCCGTAGACGGTCATGCGGTCGTAATCGCCCTGGGTCAGGCGGACCACCTGTCCGCCCCGCAGGTCGATGGCTGGGAACAATTTCATAGGCTCTCCTTTATCTGCCCCCTCCGTCAGCGCCAGCTAACTGAGAGGGCTCTCACAATTCGGCAAACGCCCGCAGAATGCGCAGGCCGGTGCCGCCGCTCTTTTCGGGATGGAACTGGGTGCCGTAGACCCTGCCCGCCCGCACCACCCCGGTGACGGGGATGGAATAGTCGCTGACGGCCAGGGTGCTGGCGGCGCAGTCCTTGGCGTAATAGCTGTGGACGTAGTAGACGCACTCCCCCTCCCGGATGTAGCGGAACAGGGGGTCGTCCCGGAGGATGTGCAGGGCGTTCCAGCCGATCTGGGGCACTTTAAGGGCCGGGTCGGCCAGGTCGGGGGCCAGCGGGCAGACCTGCCCCGGCACCAGGCCCAGCCCCTCGTGGACGCCGTATTCAAAGCTGCGGTCAAACAGCAGCTGCATCCCCAGGCAGATGCCCAGCAGGGGCTTTTGGGCGGCAGCCTCCCGGATGACCGGGACCAGGCCCGCGGCGCTGAGTTTGCCCATCGCATCCCCAAAGGCGCCCACCCCCGGCAGGATGACGCGGTCGGCCGCCCGGATGGCGGCGGGGTCGGCGGTGACGGCGGCTTCCAGCCCCAGATGCCGCAGGCTGGAACGAAGGCTGAACAGGTTGCCCACCCCGTAATCAATGACGGCGATCATACCAGCAGTCCTTTCGTTGAGGGGATCTCGTCCCGGTGTGCCTGATCGACCCGGACGGCGGCGGACAGGGCCCGGGCCATCCCTTTCCAGCAGGCTTCGAGGATGTGGTGGCTGTTTTCCCCGGCCAGCTGGACAAAGTGCAGCGTCGCGGGGACGCTGCGGGCAAAGCCCAGCCAGAACTCCCGGGCGCACTCCACGTCAAAGTCCCCCACCTTTTCGGTGGGGCAGCGGACGTCCCAGCGAAGGGTGCAGCGGCCCGACAGGTCCACCGCGCACAGCAGCAGCGCTTCGTCCATGGGCAGGCAGAAGCTGCCGTACCGCTGGATGCCCCGCATCTCCCCCAGCCCCTTGCGGAACGCCTGCCCCAGGGCGATGCCGATGTCCTCGGCGGTGTGGTGGTAGTCCACCTCCACATCCCCGTGGCAGGTCAGGACCAGGTCAAAGCGGCCGTGCCGGGCGAACAGTTCCAGCATATGGTTCAAAAAGCCGCAGCCGGTGTCCACCTGATAGATGCCCGCGCCGTCCAGATCCAGCGTCAGCTCGATCTGGGTCTCGGCGGTGTTGCGTTCCAGTCGTATCTCCCGCATGGGTCAGTCCTCCTTCAGGATGTTGTCCAGTTTCTGGAGCAGCACTTCCATCTGCTCCTTGGTGCCCACGGTGATCCGCAGCCAGTGCTCGGTGCGGGGAGCGTCGAAGTACCGGACCAGCACCGCCCGCTGCCGCAGCGCGCGGAACAGCACCCGGGACAGCATCTTTTTGGTCCGCACATAGAGGAAGTTCGCCTTGCTGTCGGTGACGGTGAACCCCCGGCGGATCAGCTCCTGGGCGGTCCATTCGCGCGTCTCGATCACCTGGCGGCAGGTCTCGCGGAAATAGCCCTCGCACTGCAGGGAGGCGATGCCGGCGGCCTGGGTCATCCGGTTGACGTTGTAGGGATTCATGCTGTTGCGGACCCGTTCCAGGTCGGCGATCAGCTCTTTGCTGCCCAGCGCAAAGCCCAGCCGCGCCCCGGCCATCTGCCGCGATTTGGAAAAGGTCTGCACCACCAGCAGGTTCTTATACTCCTGCAGGAGGGGCACGCAGCTCTCGGCTCCAAAGTCCACATAGGCCTCGTCCACGATCACCACATGATGGGGGTTGCTGGCCGCGATCTCCCCAATGGCCTCGGGGGGCAGCGCCAGCCCGGTGGGGGCGTTGGGGTTGGCGATGACAATGGTCTCGTTCAGGCCGTGGTAGCGGGCCGGGTCGAGGGTCAGGTCCTTTTCCAGCGGGATGATGTGCTGGGGGATGTGCATCAGGTCGCACCAGACGCTGTAGCACCCATAGGTGACGTCGGCATGGGCCAGCGGCCGCTCACTGTCGCAGAAGGCCCGCAGGGCAAAGAACAGGTTCTCGTCGCTGCCGTTGCCGGCCAGGATCTGGTCGGGGTCCAGGTCATAGTAGTCCGCGGCGGCCTTGCGCAGGGCCAGGCAGTTGGGGTCCGGGTAGAGCTGCAGGTCCTCTGACGCCGCGCGGATGGCCTCCACCACCGCCGTGGGGGGCGGATAGGGGTTCTCGTTGGTGTTCAGCTTGAGGATGCTGCGCTTGCGGGGGATGTCCCCGGGGGTATAGGGGGTCAGGTTTTCCAGGGTAGGGGTCAGAAATGCGCTCATTTTGTCCCGCCCCCTTCTTCATACCGGATGGTCACGCTGCGGGCGTGGGCGTGCAGGCCCTCCGCCTCGGCAAAGCCGGCGATCCGGTCCTTGACTTTGCCCAGCGCCTCCCGCGTGTAATAGATAAAGCTGGACCGCTTGATGAAGTCGTCCACCCCCAGCGGGCTGGAAAAGCGCGCGGTGCCGCTGGTGGGCAGGGTGTGGTTGGGCCCGGCGAAGTAGTCCCCCAGCGCCTCGGGCACATTGCGCCCCAGGAAGATGCTGCCGGCGTTCTTGATCCGGCCCAGCACCGCGAAGGGGTCCTCCACGCAGACTTCCAGGTGCTCGGGGGCGATGATGTTGCAGACGTCGATGGCCTTGTCGAGGCTTTGGCAGAGGATGATCTTGCCGTTGTCCTCCACGCTGGCGCGGGCGATGGCCTCGCGGGGCAGCCGGGCCAGCTGGGCCTCCACCTCGGCCTGGACGGCTTTGGCCAGCGCCTCGCTGTCGGTGACCAGTACCGGGCTGGCCAGCCTGTCGTGTTCGGCCTGGCTGAGCAGGTCGGCGGCCACCCAGGCGGGGTTGCAGCCGCCGTCCGCCAGGACCAGGATCTCGCTGGGGCCGGCGATCATGTCGATGCCCACCTTGCCGTAGACCTTGCGCTTGGCGGTGGCGACGTAGACGTTGCCGGGGCCTACGATCTTATCCACGGCGGGCACGCTCTCGGTGCCGTAGGCAAGCGCCGCCACCGCCTGGGCCCCGCCGGTCTTGAAGATGCGGGTGACGCCGGCCACCGCGGCCGCCGCCAGGATGGCGGGGTTCACTTTGCCGTCCCGCCCGGCGGGGGTGGTCATGACGATCTCGGGCACCCCGGCCACCCGGGCGGGGATGACGTCCATCAAAACGGTGGAGGGATACGCCGCCGTCCCGCCCGGCACATAGACCCCGGCCCGCTCCACCGGCGTATACTTCTGGCCCAGGATCACCCCGTCCTGCTCGGTCATCACAAAGTTGTCGTGCAGCTGGCGGCGGTGGAAGGCCTCGATGTTGGCCGCCGCCATCCGCAGCGTCTCCAAAAAGTAGGGGTCGGCGGCGTCCAGGGCTTCGTCCAGCTCCTGGCGGGACACTTCCAGCGCGTCCAGCTCGGCCCCGTCGAACTTGCGGGCATAGTCCCGCAGGGCGGCGTCTCCGCGGGCCCGCACGTCGGCGATGATGGCGTCCACCACCGCCTCCACATCCTGCTCGGCCCGCAGGTCCCGGTTCAGGACCTGGCCGGGGGTCAGGTCCTCCAAACGGTACAGTTTCATCATAACGTTCCTTCCTCCTTTTGGGCCAGCGCCGCCCGCAGGCGGCCCAGCAGACGGTCGGCCTCGCGGCGCTTGAACTGATAGCTTGCCTTGTTGGCCACCACACGGGCCGAGATGGGCATGAACTCGGCCAGGACGGCCAGCCCGTTTTCCCGCAGGGTGGCGCCGGTCTCCACGATGTCCACGATCACGTCGGACAGCCCCAGGATGGGGGCCAGCTCGATGGAGCCGTTCAGCTTGATGATCTCGATGTCGCGCCCCTGCGACGCATAGTATTCCTTGGCGATGCGGGGGAACTTGGTGGCCACCCGTAGCGGGCGGCCGGGGTCCTCCCGGAAACCGGCCGGCCCGGCCACGCACATCCGGCAGCGGCCCAGGCCGGTGTCCAGCAGCTCGTAGACGTCGGCCTCCGACTCGGCCAGGATGTCCTTGCCGGCGATGCCCAGGTCGGCGGCCCCGTGCTCGACGTAGATCGCCACGTCGCTGGGCTTGACCAGGAAGCAGCGCACCCCGGCGGCCGCGTCCTCTACCACCAGTTTGCGGGTGGCGTTGTAGTCCTCAGCCGTCAGACAGCCGGCGGCCGCCAGCAGACGGTAGACCTTATCCCCCAGCCGCCCCTTGGGCAGGGCGATGTTCAGCAGGACGGGGGCGGACGGCACGGTGGACGCCGGCGCCAGCCGGTCCAGCTCGTCCAGATAGACGGCAAACCCCACCGCCCCCGCCCCGGGGGTGAACTTGCGGGCCAGCAGATCGTACCGGCCGCCCCGCAGCACAGGCCGGGGCGCGCCCTGCAGGTACCCTTGAAAGATCAGGCCGTTGTAATATTCCATCTCCCCCGAAAGGGACAGGTCGATCTGCACCCCCTGCCCGGCGCCGGCCACCGCCGCCCGCAGCTCGGCCACGGCGGCCCGCATGGCGCCGTTGCAGCAGGCTTTTTCGGCCCGGGGCAGCACCGCCGCCGCAGGGCCGCAGAGTTCCAGCAGCGCGGCCAGGGCGCCGGCCCCCTCCCTGTCCAGACCGGCGGCGAGGGCCGCCGCCCGCAGCTCGTGGCTGTTGCGCGCCCGCAGCCGGGCCAGCATCCCCTGCCGGGCCGCCTCGGGCACTTTCAGCGCGTCCATCAGGCCGGACAGGTACCCCATGTGCCCCACTTCCAGCCGCCAGGCGGGGCCCATGCTCTCGGACAGCCATTCCAGCGAGCGGACCGCCAGCGCCACCGCCTGGCCGGTCTCAGCCTCCCCCACCCGGCCCAGGAATTCGACGCCCATCTGGGCGATCTCCTTAAAGGTGCGGCTCTCGGCCGCGGGGCGGTAGACATTCTCGCTGTAATAAAAGCGTTTTGTATCGCCGGGGGCGGGCTGGGCGCTCTTGGCGATGGACAGGGTGACGTCCGGTTTGAGGGCCAGCAGCCGCCCGTCCAGATCGGTGAAGGTGATGACCTGCCGCGACGGCAGGAAGCTCTGGTTTTCCTGATAGAGGGCGTATTCTTCAAACTGGCCCATGTGATATTTGCGGCACCCTGCCCCCTCGTACAAGGCCCGCAGCCCGAAGGAGGCCCGCTCCTTGGGCTGCAACAGGTCGAGTGACAATTCCATGCAGCTTTCCCCTTTCCTGCGTTGCGGTTACGTTCGCTCATTTTCGTGTCATACGCCTATTATACTTTACTGCGATATCATTGTAAAGCATCACGGGCAAAAAAATTTGCCGATTTTTTCTTCTTCACCCATCCGCCCTGCGGATTGCCTGCTCCGTCTCGCTTTGCCCGGCAGCCCTCTCAGGCGCTGTGCTACATCTTCAACTATCTCCGTCATGCCGTCTAACTCCCCTCTCAGGCGCTCCGCGCCAGCTCTCCCGGAGGGAGAGCCAAGTGTACGCCCGTGGGTACAGGCAAACTTTGTGGTAAGGCAAACTAAAAACGGCCCCTCTTGCTGTATGTGAACTGCCCCAGAATTAGTAGACATGAATAAAAAGACCCTCGTGTAGTGGGGAGCTTAACAGGACTGGCGAAGCGTAAGCGGAGCCAGTCCTGTTTTCAGTTGAATGCGCTCATGGTTGTAGAAGTAGA
>DWWN01000036.1 GCA_019119685.1 Candidatus Faecalibacterium faecigallinarum | reverse complement strand
GCTTTTGAAAGGAAAAGGACCTTCCTTTCAGCCTGTTTTGGGTCTCTATCTTTTATACACCATAAGGAGGAAAAATTCACTATGAAGCTCAAGAAAATTGCTTCCCTGATGCTGGCCGGTGTCATGGCTGTTTCCATGCTGGCTGGCTGCGCTACCACTTCGGTTGATCCCGAGCCCAATCAGCCCGAGGAGCCGACCACCCCTACTGGCTATTCTGCTACCCTGCAGAAGAAGCTGTCTGCTCATGCTAATGATTCCATCACTCTGAGTGACAGCAACGAGCTGAATAACGCTCTGAACTACGCAGCTGGTTTTGTTGGCGATGCCACCATTACTGGGGAATTCGGCGATGAGATTTTTGATGGCAAAGTCACCTATGTTGATTATTGGAGCAATGCTGCTCTGGTTGAGGCTCGTGACAGCCTGTATGATGCTCTCAGCGTGAAAGTTAAGGATGATACCACTTACTTTAACGCATCGAATCTGATCGCTCGTCTGGACCCCGCAGGTAAGGCTCCTTCTGATCCTGCTTACTACACCAAGAAAGACGTCAATACTGTTCTGCTTTATGCTGTTGCTGGCAATGTTTCCATGGAGAATGTTATGGAAGAAATTGCTAACGATATTGATCAGGCTATTGTTGGTCTGACTGAGAGCTACAAGGTTACTGACAATGGTACCAGTGATGCTTTCTTCAACTATACCGGTTCTGTTGCTACCTGCACCAAGACCTACGAGGCTGGTCATGGCATGAGCGTTACCCTGGTTGCAGTTGAGATTGTCCGCCACATCGGCAAGTAATCAACTCTAACTCTACTTATAACAAGTACAGAGCACCATACTGTATTTGATGTAAGAAGCCGGTAAGTCCTAGAGACGCTTGCCGGTTTGGCACCACCCTTTACTGTGACGACAAAGGGGAAATACCTAACCAGTAGTTCCTTCTGTTGTTGATCGCACCAAAACAAAAGAACTTTTGCGTCACGAAAGATAGGGTCCCTCTGCGGGGGTCGGCTGTAAAGGCTGGCCCCCGCATTGTTTGTTTTCTCCCCTCTCAGGCACAGGGCGCTTGTGCACCCTGTGCCAGCTCTCCCGGAGGGAGAGCCAAGTGTACGCCCGTGAGCAGCGGGAAACTTTGTGGTAAGGCGAACTTTTTTGTGACTTTGCCTTACCACTCACTCTGCCGACACTGACGGGCGTGCACTTGCCTCCCCCCGCGGGGGAGGTGGCACAGCGCTTTGCGCTGTGACGGAGAGGGGAGCCGGGCGCAGCGCCTGAGAGGGGAGCAAACGCAGCGCCTGAGAACATGGCCGAACTTTATAATTTCCTTTGATTTTGCCTGTATCCTTATGCTACAATCAAGCAAAGGGGATACAAAACGATGCTCAAAACAATGCGGGCCAAAGGTCTGTCCGGCACGGCGCTCAAGGAGATCGCCCTGGCGCTGATGGTGCTGGACCACATCCACTATTTCTTCGCCTTTACCGGCGCGGTGCCGGAATGGTTCTCGATGCTGGGGCGGGTGAGCGCGCCGCTGTTTTTGTTCTGCACGGCGGAGGGCTTTGCCCACACCCACAGCCGCAAGACCTACCTGCTCCGCCTCTGGGCCCTGGGGGCCGGGATGGGAGCGGTCCAGTTCCTGATCGGAATCGGGCTAGGGAAGCGAGCCGACGGCTTTTACCCCATGAACGGCATCCTGCGGGACCTGACCGTGGCCTGCCTGCTGTGGCAGGGGCTCGACTGGCTGCGCCAGCGCCGTTTTGGCCGGGCGGCGGCGGTGATCGGCGGGGTGGGAGTGCTCTGGCCGGCGGCGTCTCTGGCGCTGATGGCGGTCTTGCCGCCGGTGGGACAGCTGCCGGTGTATTTCCTCAGCTGGACGGTGCTGCCCAGCTGGACCTTCAGCACCGACGGCGGCATTGCGTTCATCCTGGGCGGGGTGCTGCTGTACGCTCTGCGGGAGCACCGGAAAGCCCAGGCGCTGGTCTGGGCGGCCTGGGTCCTGTTTGCGGACCTGGGCAGCGTGGTTTGGCTGCTGCAGAGCGGATGGGGGCTGGGCCGTCTGCTGCTGACCTGTTACCAGTGGATGGAGGTCTTTGCCGCGCCGCTGATGCTGCTGTACAACGGCCAGCGGGGCGCGGGGCACAAGAAGCTGTTCTACTGGTTTTACCCGGCCCATGTGTATGTCCTGTACGCCGCGTCCTGCGCGGTGATGCGATTCGGGGGGTGAGAAAATGGCCCATATCCTTGCGGTGGACGACGACGCCGACCTGCGGACGGTGATCGCCGAAGCGCTGGGCCGAGACGGCCACTTTGTGCGGACGCTGGCCGCCGGGGCCGATGTGACCGAGGCCCACTGCCGCTGGGCCGACCTGATCCTGCTGGACTTGATGATGCCAGGGGAGGACGGCGCGGCCACCTGCCGCCGCATCCGGGCGCTGACCGACGCGCCCATCCTCTTTTTGACCGCCCTCAACGCCGAGGCCGACGTTCTGGGGGCGCTGGGCAGCGGCGGAGATGATTACCTGACCAAGCCCTTCCGCATCGGGGAGCTGCGGGCCCGGGTGGCGGCCCATCTGCGCCGCCAGCAGCGGACGCCGTCCCACCGGCTGGCGCGGGGCGGGGTGGTGTTCGACCTGTCCGCCGGCACAGCCGAGGTGTCCGGCCGGCCGGTGCCGCTGACCAAAGGGGAGTACGCCCTGTGCGAGGTGCTGGCCCTCCACGCGGGGCAGACCTTCGGCAAAGAACAGCTGTACACCGAGGCCTTCGGCTACGAGCGTGCCGCCGACGCCAGCGCCGTCACCGAGCACATCAAGAACATACGGGCCAAGTTCCGCGCCGCGGGCTGCGAGCCGGTGGAGACCGTCTGGGGGGTGGGCTACCGATGGAAACGGTGAAAAAGCGTCCCACCCTGCGGCGGGTGTTGGCGGGGTATCTGGTGCTGACCGGCGGGCTCTGCCTGCTGGCAGCGGCGGTCTGGTGGGGGAGCTTTGCGGCCCTGGTGCGGGCCGGGGTCATCTGGCCCGCCGACCGGATGAGCGCGCTTGCCTATGAGGCCAAGACTGCCGTGGAAACCGCCGGGACTCTGCCGCCCGAGGCTCTGCCCGAGCGCTGCGGCTATCTGCTGCTGGACGGCGCGGGGGAGGTGCTCTCCACCAACCTCACCGGCCGCCGGCTGGAAGCCGCGCTGGAACGCAGCCCCCGGGGCGGCCTGTGGAGCCCCTACCGCCTCCGCCTGCTGGAGGCGCGCCAGACCGACGGCACCGTCTACCTGTTCCAATACGACTACGCCGTCCACTACGCCGACCCCGTCCTGGACGGGGCGCTGCCCGATTTCCAGACCTGCTGGCTGCTGCTGGGGGCGGGCGCGGCGGTTCTCATCATCGGCTGGACCACCCGGCGCACCGGCCGCCTGCTGACCGCCGACGCCCAGCTGCTGTCCCAGGCGGCCGCTCAGGTGGCATCCCGGGAGCTGGAGGGCGCGCCCTTCGGCGGGGCGCGCGTTCGGGAATACGAGCAGGCCCTCGCCACCATGCAGACCTTGCGGGAAGAACTGGCCGCCAGCCTGTCCGCCCAGTGGGAGGCCGACCGCCGCCGGGGCGAGCTGCTCAGCACCCTGACCCACGAGCTCAAGACCCCGCTGGCGGTCATCCTGGCCAGCGCCGAACTGCTGGCCGAGGAGGACTTGACCGCGCCCCAGCGGGAAAAGGTGGAGGCCATCCTCCGCCGGGCCGCCGAAATGCAGCGCACCGCCGCCCGCCTGCGCGGCATGACCCTGAAGCGCAAATGACACAAGCAGAGATAAACCGCCGTCCCGGCACAATGCCACGCCGGAACGGCGGCTTTTTGTGCGGTGCGCCAAAATGGGCCCGGCCCGGTCGCTTTTGACCCCGCTCTGTGGTACACTGAAAATGGAAAGGGGTGGTTTTTATGGGCACCGGGCTGAAAACGAACCGCGGACGCCTTGCGGCGGTGCTCCTGCTGGCCGCGGCAGCTGTGCTGTTGTTCCGATTTGTATGGCTCGCGCCCGATACGCACAGCGACAGCATTTCGGTGCTGGTCATGGAAACAAGCGGCTTGAAAACGTCCGAGAGCCGTTCCGAGGTCATCCCGCCCGATGACCCGCGGTATGCGCAGCTTTTGGCGCTGGTCAACAGCCAGTCCTACCGCCGGTATTTCGACCAGAGCAGCCGCGGCATTCAGGCTAGTGTGGGAAAGAGCGTCGCGTTCCTGACGCTGCGCTTTTACCTGGACGGGCAGGAGACGTTGCAGGTGGAGCTGTGCTCCGAGCCCGGCAGCGTGATCCGCATCAACTACCAGAACGCCGGCCCCTGGCCCGGCGGCAAAAGCGGGGCCGAACTTTTCGCCGGGGCGATGGAGATCCTGGGGAAATAATGTTCCACATGGAACAATTTCAGGAGCGTATTTAACAAAAAATATACAAAGGGGAAAGGCGCTCGGGAACGGGCGCTTTTCTTTTTGCACCCCTCTCAGGCGCTTCGTGCCAGCTTTTAGCCCTCTCCGTCATGTCGCTTCGCTCCATGCCACCTCTCCCGCACGCGGGAGAGGCTCCCCTCTCAGTCTCGCTTCGCTCACCAGCTCTCCCGCAGGGAGAGCCAAGTGTACGTCCGTAAATAAAGAGAAAATTTGTGGTAAGGCGAACTTTTTTGCGGCCTTGCCTTACCACAAACTTGATTGACACTGACGCGCGTGCTCTTGGCTCCCCCCGCGGGGGAGCAGTCATGCCGCTTTGCGGCATGACTGAGAGGGGAGCCTCCCACGTTTACGGAAGAGGTGGCCCGCAGGGCCGGAGAGGGCCAAACAGCGAGAAAAGTAAAACGAAACTGCATAAATATACAAAACTTCCCCCTCCCACGTCCAAAATCCGTCCCTGCGTTCTCAGCGCGAAACGAGCCGGGAAGATAGGAAATAAAGAAAAGAAAGCGAAAACCAAAAAATAGTAAATCGGGGCTTGACACGGGGGGGGTATGCTATAATGCTTTTGAAAGGAAAAGGACCTTCCTTTCAGCCTGTTTTGGGTCTCTATCTTTTATACACCATAAGGAGGAAAAATTCACTATGAAGCTCAAGAAAATTGCTTCCCTGATGCTGGCCGGTGTCATGGCTGT
>DWWN01000035.1 GCA_019119685.1 Candidatus Faecalibacterium faecigallinarum | reverse complement strand
CGCGCGACAGAAATTCCTTCCCCCTAATGGTTGCGGTTCCCTGCATTTTCTGCACGCCAAAAATGGCGCTTGAAAATGGCAGACCGCTGCCCCTGCTCCGCTTCGGCTGTTTCATCCGCAGGATGCGCCTCGGCTGCGCAGTCCCTGGGGACAAAATTTAGCGCAGAACCGCGCACTCGCCGCAAAGCGGCTCGCACACTCTCAGCGCTAAATTTCCCTGTCGGTGTCCCGTCCATCCGCACATGTTGGCTGGACGGGACTTTTTCGACGGCCCGCGCAAAGTTTTTTCTTAAAAACCGGCATAACCACTTGCAAAACGGCGGCGTATACGGTAGAATAATTTCGGATTTATGCCGCATGAGCCGGCGGAAAGGGAGCGTGGCTGGATGATCGACTGGCCTGAAAAGGAGCACTATACCGCGGAGGATCTGGTCGAGATCGTCCGCATCCTGCGCCGGCCGGACGGCTGCCCCTGGGACAGGGTGCAGACCCACCAGTCCATCCGCAAAAACTTTCTGGAGGAGACCTGCGAGGCGCTGGAGGCCATCGACGCCGATGATCCCCAAATGCTGCGGGAGGAGCTGGGCGACGTGCTGATGCAGGTCGCCTTCCACGTCGTGCTGGAGGAAGAACAGGGCCGCAGCACCTTCGAGGACATCTGCCGGGAAGTGTGCGAGAAACTGGTCTACCGGCACCCGCATGTGTTTGCTTCGTCGGCGGCGCAGAATGCCGGAATAAACGGCTGGGATGCGCTCAAAAATAAGGAAAAGGGCCGCCGCACCCTGGCCGACGAGCTGGACAGCGTCCCGGTCACCCTGCCGGCCCTGATGCGGGCCCAGAAGCTGCAAAAGCGGGCTGCCGGCCACGGCGCCGGCCCGGCACAGCAAAGCGAGGCGCTGGCCGCCCTGGAAGAAGCCTGCCGCTGCTGGCAGGCGGCCGCCCAGTCCGGCGGCGCAGAGGACAGGGCACGGGCGGCAGGGGAGATGCTCTTTGCCGCGGTGGATTCCATCCGGCTGGCGGGGCTCGATGCGGAGGAAGCCCTCACATTTGCATCCAAGGCGTTCTGCAAGGCGCTGGAAAGCGGTCGGGACGCCCATCAAACAGAACAATAAATTTGGAGGTACCATTTTATGACCAAGGCTGATCTGACCGCGCAGGTCGCGGCAAACACCGACATGACCAAGAAGGACGCCGACAAGGCGGTGAACGCTGTGTTCGAGGCCCTGAGCAACGCTCTGGCCAACGGCGAAAAGGTCACCATCTCGGGCTTTGGCACCTTTGAAGTGCGGGAGCGGGCCGAGCGGCAGGGCATCAACCCCCGCACCCAGGAGCCCATCACCATCGCTGCGTCCCGCAGCATCGTCTTTAAGCAGGGCAAGGCGCTGAAAGACTCCCTGTAACAAGCACCCCATCCACCCGCTGCCGGAAGGGTCCGCCCCGTGCGGACGGCCGGCAGCTTTTTGTATGTCAAAGGAGAACTGCTATGCGTTTGGATAAGTATTTGAAGGTTTCCCGCCTCATCAAGCGGCGGACGGTGGCCAACGAGGTGGCCGACGCCGGCCGCATCCTCATCAACGGCAAGGTGGCCAAGGCTTCGGCCGCCGTTGCCCCCGGCGACGTGATCGAGATCACGTTCGGCAACCGGCCGGTGAAGGTGCGGGTCCTCTCGGACGCCGAGCCCCGCACCAAGGACGTGGCCCGCGAGATGTACGAGATCATTTCGGAGGGCGCGCCGGAATAAACCGCCCGCCCCGCCGCATAGTCTGTTGGTAGCAAGACAGCGGGGAGGCGAGGATATGGAAAAACAGACCGGCCGCCCGGCCGACACCGCGCCCCACAACCTGATCCTGGAGTCCCGCAGCCAGCTGACCGTCACGGGGGTGCGCAAGGTGATCCGGTGCGACCCTGACAGCGCGGCGCTTTCGCTGGCGGACTGCGTGCTGAACCTCTCGGGCGGGGACCTGAGCGTCACCGCCCTGGACCTGGAGCGGGGCGAGGCGAAACTTTCCGGCCGCATCGACGCCCTGGAATACACCGAGGCCCGCACCCCGGGCGGCCTGCTGCGCCGCCTGGTCCGCTGATGGCCCCGGTGCTGGCCCCCTGGCAGGCGGGGTGGGAGATCGTCTGCTGCCTGTACCTGGGGGCGCTGGTGGGGGCGCTGCGGGCCCTGGCCCCCGGCAAAGGGCGGGGCGCTTTTTTGCCCGACGTGGCCCTGGTGGGGATGCTGCTGCTCTTTTTGCAGAGCTATGCCGCCGGCTACAGCGACGCCGGCAGCCTGCGGTGGTATATGCTGGCCGCCGGCTTTCTGGGGGCGCTGGGGGCCCACAGCCTGCTGGGGCCTCTGGCCGGCCGGGCCTGGGCGCTGGTGCTGTGGCCCTGGCGTGCGGCGGGCCGCTGGCTGAAACGGAGCTGCTTTGGCCCTGTGGGCAGGGCATGGCGCGCCCGCCGGCTGCGCCGCGCCCAAAAAACGGCAAAAACGGCGGCAGAAAACCAAAAAAAGAGCTTGCAAAACACGCCGCATCTGTTGTATAATTCAAACGTATAACAAAAACGGTTGTACGCAGTCTGATCCATGGGAGGCGGACGCAATGGCACGGACCCGTAAAAAGGCGAAAACGCTTTGGTGGGCGGTCAGCCGCCTGCTGTTTGTCCTGCTGCTGCTGAGTATGCTGGCGGCTTACATTTCCAACCAGGTCACCATCAGCTCCAAACAGGCGGAGCTGGACTCGCTGAACGAGCAGATCGCGCAGCAGCAGTCGGAGAATGAGGAGCTGGAACGCATCCTCAGCGGCGACCCCGACGACATCGTCGAGTGGATCGCGCGGGACTCCTACGGCTACGCGGCTCCCAACGAGCGGATCATTGTGGATATTTCAGGCAACTGACGGCCCGTTTGCGGCGGGCTTGGCCTGGCAGCTCCACACAGAGAAGAATTTGTGTCTTTTGGGCAGAAGAAAGGGTAGAAACTTTGTTAGAGGTCGGTAATATTTTGGAAGGCCGGGTCACCGGCATCAAGCCATTCGGCGCGTTCGTGGCTCTCCCCGAGGGCAAGGTGGGCATGGTCCACATCTCGGAGGTGTCCAACGCCTATGTGCAGGATATCGCGGCGGTGCTCCACGAAGGGGAGACGGTCAAGGTCAAGGTCATCGGCATTTCGCCGGAGGGCAAGATCGCGCTGTCCATCAAGCAGCTGCTGCCCCGTCCCGAGCGCCCTGCGCGGGACAGCGGCCGTAACAATGCACGGGAAGGCCGCGGCAACGGCCCCCGCGGCGGCCGGCGTCCTCCCCGGGACGACGGGCCCCGGGTGTGGCAGCCCAAGCCCCCTGCCCGCAGCGACAACCTGTCCTTTGAGGACATGATGAGCCGCTTCAAGAGCCAGAGCGAATCCAAGCTGGCGGACCTGGACCACGAGTCGGGCGGACGCCGGGGCGGTTCGGCTACCCGCGGGCGGCGCGGCGGACGCTGAGCGGCCAGCACACAACCACATAACTACACCGGGCCTGCCCGCAGCGGGAGAAGTGCAAGCTGACCTTGCGCGCCGCTTGAGGGCGGGCCTGTTTTGACGTTACCAGAAAGAAAGGATGTCCCATGTCTGCAACCTATGAACTGATCGCCCCCTGCTTTTTCGGCTGTGAGTCCACCGCCAGCTTCGAGCTGCGGCGGCTGGGCGCCGGGGACCTGCGCGTCACCGACGGCCGGCTGACCTTCCGGGGCGGGGCCGACCTGATCGCCGCCGCCAACCTCAACCTGCGCACGGTGGAGCGGGTGCTGCTTTTGCTGGCCAGCTACAAGGCCGAGACTTTCGACGACCTCTTTGACGGGGTGTACGCCATCCCCTGGGAGGAGCTGCTGCCCGCCGACGCGGCGTTCCCGGTCAAGGGCTCGTCCCTGAACAGCAAGCTGTCCAGCGTGCCGGCCTGCCAGAGCATCATCAAAAAGGCCATCGTCAAGCGGCTGATGCACGGGCACCACACTTCGGTGCTGCCTGAGACGGGCAGCGAGTACCGGGTCCAGTTCCTGCTGCGCAAAGATTTGTGCGAGATCATGCTGGACACCAGCGGCGAGGGCCTGCACAAGCGGGGCTACCGCCGCAACGCCATGGAAGCCCCCCTGCGGGAGACCTTGGCCGCCACCATCGTGGACCTGGGCCGCGTGCGCCGGGACAGCCTGGTCGAGGACCCCTTCTGCGGCAGCGGTACGCTGGTCATCGAGGCGGCCCAGAAGGCCCTGAACATGGCCCCCGGCCTGCAGCGCCGGTTTGCCGCCGAGCGGTACAGCTTTGTCCCGCCGGCCGTCTGGGCCGAGCAGCGCCGGAAAGCGCTGGATGAGATCAAGCAGGACGCCGCCTTTGAGGGCTTCGGCTACGACATCGACCCGGCCGCCGTCGAGCTGGCCCGGGCCAATGCGCGGCTGGCCGGCGTTGACAAGCGCTGCCATTTCGAGGTGGCGGACGTGAAAGACTTTGCCCCCCGGCCCGAGGCCATCGTCCTGACCAACCCTCCCTACGGCGAGCGGATGAGCACCATCGACGGGGCGGCCCGTCTGGCCCAGACCTTTGGCCGCCAGATGGAGGCCCACCCCTGTGCCGGCGCCTACATCATCACCGCCGACATGGAGTTTGAAGCCCATTACGGCCGCCGGGCCGCCAAGCGCCGCAAAATGTACAACGGGATGATCCCCTGTCAGGTCTATATGTACTACAGCGCGCCGGGCGCAAAGGCGGCAAAGCCCATGCCGGCCCTCTCGAAGGACGGTTTCGACGGACGCCGGGGCCATCCGCACGCTAAAAACGGTTTTGAAAAGGGCGGCAAAGGCCCCCGTTCAGACAAATGACGGAGAAATGACCCTTAAAAAACGGGGAAAATACATCAAGAAATGGAGATAGATGAAAGAGACGCTGCAACATCAAAAAATGGCGTTTGAGAGCGGCGCGGCGGAATCATTGACAGGACAAACTGAAAGAGTTTTCAAATAGGAATTGCATCTTGGACCAAAATAGATTATACTAGAGGCAGTTGGGCCCTTGGAAGGCCCCGGTCCGGCTGCCGCGAAGGGCTGCCCGGCCCAAAAACACGTTTTTTCTGCGCTCTGCATGGGGTCCGCTGCGGCGGGCCGGGCAAACTGGGAGGCATGGGCCATGATGACAGGCAGACTTCACCCATATTTGCCGGAACTTTCGCTCCGGGATTACAATATCTACCTGCGCTATATGCGCGGGGTGAAGTATCAGGTGTACCTCGACTTCGGCATCGTACCCTATGGGGCGCTGTTCTCCTACAGGGGCGGCGTGATGGCCCTGCTGGCCGACAGCCTGGCGGGCCGTCAGGCCACCTGCCGCGAGATCCGGCTGCCGGGCAGTCTGTCCCGGGTGCCGGTCATGTGCCAGACCAAGGGTATCCGGCTGGCCGCCCAGATCGAGGTGCTGATGAGCTGGCACCGCCTGCAGGACCGCCGCAATGAGGAACTGCCTTTCAAGCAGCAGGTGGAGCGGATGAGCCAGAAATTCACCCTGCAGGGGGCCTACCACAAGGCCGCCCAGGAAGAACCGGCTCTGGAGCGGATCTTCTGCCAGCAGCAGGCCCAGGCCGCCGCCCAGCACCAGCTGCGGAGCCAGAACTATTCTGTGGCGTCCGAGCCCATGAGCAACGTCTACGGCGCTCTCTTTTCCATTTTGGCCCCCGACGACCCGGTCCAGCGCAAGAATATGCGGTACATCGGCAGCTGCATCGGCAAGGCGTTTTACCTGCTGGACAAAGCGGACCGCCACGAGCAGGACCAGAAAGAGGGCCGCTACAATGTCTTTCTGGCCAACGGCCTGAGTGGGGAGGCCGCCCACGAGAACGCCCGCCGTCAGGCCATTGCCTCCATCAACGACCTGTCCCGGGTGTACACCCTGATGGACGTCAAACTGAACCGCACGCTGCTGGACAACATCATGATCCTGGGCCTGCGGGACGAAGTGGACCCCCTGGAGCACGGCGCCTGGGATCTGCGTTGGGAGCTGCCTTCATGAAACGAAATCAACAAAGCTGGCCGGTGGCCCTGTGCGGGATGGCGGTGGCCGTCTCGGTGGTGCTGATGCTGCTGGGGGCCATCATCCCGGTGGCCATGTTCATCGCCCCCGCAGCCGGGGGCATTTTGATTGGCGCGGTGGCCGTGGAATGCGGTCCGCGCTGGGCCTGGACGGCCTACGGGGCCGCCGGCCTGCTGGGACTGTTCGTGGTCCCGGACAAGGAGACGGCCCTTTTCTTTGTGTTCCTGCTGGGGTATTACCCCCTGGTCAAGCCGCGGCTGGACCGCATCCGTCCCGCCCCGCTGCGGGTGGGGGCAAAGCTGCTGCTCTGCAACGGGGCAGTCCTGCTGCTGTATGGGCTGCTGTATCTGCTGTTCCCGGCAGGGCAGGGCAGCGACGCGTTCCAGCTGGCGGCCGTGGCTCTGGCGGCGGTCACGCTGGCGATCGGGAACGCGGCGTTCCTGCTCTTTGACCGCGCGCTGGTCAATCTGCTGCGGGTGTATAAGCTGCTGTGGCAGCCCCGCCTGCACAAGATGCTGGGCAAACGGTGAGGAGAAAACGAGATTTGAAAGGGGGAATGTGGACCTTTGGCTGACAAAAAGCGCCGGGCCACGCGGGTGACAGCCGTGAGGGTGACGAGGGGAAGGATCATCGAACGTTTCGGCGGATGTCTTTCCGGCTGAGGGCTCTGCCAGCCGACAGAGAAGGGCAAAAAACGGCAGCAATACCGCAACAGATCCCTTCAAAAGCAAGCCATGAACAGAATGCAGCCGGGCGGCGTCATCTGCGCCGCCCCAGGAGGCTGGCAGAAAATTCTGCCGGCCAGGGTGTATTTTGGAATCCAAACAGGCGGACCGTTCGCCAAAAGAGGCAGAATGGGACAGCGTCGGGGAATGTCCAGATGCGCCCTTTGAGAGAGGTGTTTTGCTTATGTGTGGCATTGTAGGCTATGTGGGCGCTCGCTGTGCCCAGAACGTATTGTTGGACGGCCTGACCAAGCTGGAGTACCGCGGGTACGACTCGGCCGGCCTGGCCCTGGCTGTGGATGGCGGCATCCGGGTCATCAAGAGCAAAGGGCGGCTGACCGCCCTGCGGGCCAAGCTGGAAGAAGCGACCGCCGCCGGTCTGCGCGCCGCCCACTGCGGCATCGGGCACACCCGGTGGGCCACCCACGGGGAACCCAGCGACGTCAACAGCCACCCCCATTCCACCCCGTACGTCAGTATCGTGCACAACGGCATCATCGAAAACTACGGGGCCCTCAAGACCATGCTGGAGGGCAAGGGCTATACCTTTGTCAGCGAGACCGACACCGAGGTGCTGGTCAAACTGATCGACAGCTGTTACCACGGCGAGCCCCTGCGGGCCCTGACCGATGCCCTGGCCCGGGTGCGGGGCAGTTACGCCCTGGCCGTCCTCTTTCGGGACTGGCCCGACACCCTGTTCGCCGTCCGGCGGGAAAGCCCCCTCATCGTGGGCTACGGGGAAGGGGAGAACTTCCTGGCGTCGGATATCCCGGCCATCCTCAAATATACCCGCAGCTACAGCGTCCTAGAAGAAGGGGACATAGTGGTCTGCAGGGCGGACGGCGTGACCTTCTACGATGAATTTGGGCGGCTTGTCCAGCGGGAAAAGCTGACCGCCGACTGGGACGTGGAGGCCGCCGAAAAGGGCGGCTACCCCCACTTCATGCTCAAAGAGATCAACGAGCAGCCGGCGGCCATCACGGCCACCATCAGCCCGCGCATCGAGGACGGCCTGCCCGACCTGCGCATCCCCGAGCTGACCGACCAGCGCCTGGCGGCCATCAAGCGGGTCCATCTGGTGGCCTGCGGCACCGCCATGCACGCCGGCATGGTGGGCAAGACCGCCATCGAAAAGCTGGCCCGCTTGCCCGCCGAGGTGGACATCGCCAGCGAGTTCCGCTACCGGGACCCCATCCTCGACCCCGAGGACCTGGTGGTCATCATCAGCCAGTCGGGGGAGACCAGCGACACCCTGGCCGCCCTCAAACTGGCAAAAAGCCGGGGCGTGCCGGTGCTGGCCATCGTGAACGTGGTGGGCAGCAGCATCGCCCGGGCGGCCGACTACGTCATGTACACCTATGCGGGGCCCGAGATCGCGGTGGCCTCCACCAAGGCGTACATGGTACAGATGTGCGTGCTCTACCTGTTTGCCTTGCGGCTGGCTTACGCCCGCGGCAAACTGAGCGAGGCCGAGACCCGCCGCTATACCGCCGAGCTGCAGCGCGCGCCCGAAGTCGTCAAGCCGCGGCTGGATGACTGCGAGTATATCAAGTATCTGGCAAGCCTGTTTGTAAATACCCAGAGCTGCTTTTTCATCGGGCGCGGGTTCGACTACGCCCTCTCGCTGGAAGGAAGCCTCAAGCTGAAAGAGATCAGCTATGTGCATTCGGACGCCTACGCCGCCGGCGAGCTCAAACACGGCACCATCAGCCTGGTGACGGACGGGGTGCCGGTGATCGCGCTGGCCACCCAGCACGCGGTGTATGAAAAGACCATCTCCAACGCCAAGGAGACCAAGAGCCGCGGGGCGAAGGTCCTGCTGTTCACCACGAAGGATGCGGTGGTGCCCGACGGCGTAGCCGACTACGTCGTCCGGCTGGACGAATACGAGGACATCTTCATGCCCCTGCAGCTGATCGTGCCGCTGCAGCTGTTCGCCTATTACATGGCGGTGCTGCGCGGCTGCGACGTGGATAAACCGCGCAACCTGGCCAAGAGCGTCACGGTGGAGTAAACGCCGGCGCGCAGAAATGGGTTCCCCCTAATAAGAAACAAAGCCCCGCTTCCTGCATGGGAGGCGGGGCTTTGTTTGCCGGAGGGATGGTAAGATTCTATATGGATGGCCTGCATCACCAGAACCAGTACCGCTTTTTGACTGCGATATACACCACGACGATGGCCACCAGGACGACGCCCGCGGCGGCCAGTGCGTACATATTCATGTGGACAAAGGTCAGGGTGTCGTTGGTGAGCAGGTAACGGCCGGCGGTGTCGGTGGTGACGACGCTGTCCGCGTAGCTGTTCAGGTACTGCCACTGACCGGTGGCTTCGTTGTAGAGGTAAAGGCGGCTGTAGCCGGCGTTTTCGCCCGTGACCGTCAGGCGGACGGTGCAGGGCATGGCGCGGCCGGCGTTGAGGGTGAACTCCACCCCGTCCTCGCTGCTGCTGGGCGCGAAGGCGACCGCGGTGTCGATCTCGTTTTGGGTGTTGCGGATGGCAGCGCCGTCAATGGTCAGGATATAGCCCTCGCCAGTGACGCTCATCTGCTTGCCGGTGCGGCGCAGGGCGTCCAGCATCTGGGTGGTGATGACCGGCACGTCGGACTGGTTCAGGTTGACCAGCTCGCCCTGCGCGTCGTTGATCTGCTGGATGATGGGGTCGCTGGAAGCCTCGGGCTGGCTGGATGCGCCGCCGTTTTCGGACGAGGCGCCCCCGCCGCTGGACGAGCTGCCGCCGGCGCCGCCCTGGTTGACGATCACCGTCACCATGCTGGACGAGTCCCCGTTGGAAACGATGATGGAGGTGGAGCCGGTGCCCACGGCGGTGACGGTGCCGCCGCCGCTCACGGTGGCCACGCTGTGGTCGCTGGAACGGAAGGTCAGGCCCTGCGGGGCGCTGGCCGGGCTGACGCTGCCGCTGATCTGGGCCGTCTCGCCGGGCTTGAGGACAAGGTAGTTGGTATTCAGGTGGATGCCGTCGGTGGGGATATACACGCGGACGCTGACGGTGCGCACGATGTCCCCACAGGTGACGGTGATGGTGGCGGAGCCTTTGCCCACCGCCGTGACCCGCCCGAAGTTGTTGACGGTGGCGACGGCCTCATTGGAGGAGGCAAAGGTGACGGTGGCGGTGGCGGCCGCCGAGCTGGGGCTGACCGACACCGAGATATTGGCCACCTCGCCGATGGCCAGTTCCTCGCTGGAAAGCGCCGCATCCATGTCCGAAACGACGGTGGACGGGTCGGGCACCACCGTGATGTCGTAGTAGATGGTGACGCCGTCGGCGGTGGCGGACACCCGGGCGGTGCCCACCGACGCCGCGCCGATCAGGCCGTCCTGGCCCACCTGCACGATGCTGATGTCGTCCGAGGCAAAGGTGACCTCCGGGTCGCTGGCGTCCTCGGGCAGGACGGTGGGTTTCAGCTGCTGGGTGGTGCCCACCACCATCTCGGCGTTGTATTCGCCGGGCTCGATGCTCTCCACGTCGATATGCTTGAAAGGCCACTCGGGCAGTTTGATGGCGCCGGCAGGCAGGGCCGCGCCGGCGGTCAGGGCGGCCAGCAGCAGCGCTGCCGCCAGCCGTTTTGCAAATCGCTTCATGTTGTACCTCAAAGGTTATACGGAAATTGGAACGCTGCGGCCTCTTGGCCCTCTCAGTCAGCTTTGCTGACAGCTCCTTTCGCGCGGGAGAGCCGCCCTCTCCGTCACAGTCCGCTTGCGCGTCCTGTGCCACCTCCCCCGCACGCGTGGGAGGTTAACGTAACCTATAGGCCACAGCCTCCCACGTTTACGGGGGAGGTGGCCCGCAGGGCCGGAGAGGGCCCTTTTCAGGGGCGCCTGGCGGGTGCCTGTGCTCCCCTCTCAGGCGCTTCGCGCCAGCTCCCCCGCGGGGGGAGCCAAGTATACGCACGTCAAACAGGGCAGACTGCACGGCAAGGCGAAGATGCAAGCAAGTTTGCCTTACCACCGCCTGACCGGCACCCACGGGCGTGCTCTTGCCTCCCCCTGTGGGGGAGGTGTCATGCCGCCGAGCGGCATGACGGAGAGGGCAACCGGCAGGCGCGCCTGAGAGGGGAGCAGCTTACCTCGTCAGCACGCCCAGGGCCTCCAGAGCGTACTGGAAGTAGGTCACTTCGTCGTACTGGACGCGGGCGGTGACGCTCATGCCGTTGGCAAGGTCCACCTGATCGCCGCTCTTGCTGATGAGGTAGGTGCTGTCGGGCTTGACCGTCACTTTATAGAAGGAGGTGCCGTTGGAGGTGGTCACGTCGCTGTCGATGGCGGTGACGGTGCCGGTCAGGGTGCCGTAGGCGGTCTGCGCCAGGCCGGTGATGGCGATGGTGCACGGGTCGCCCACGTCCAAAAGGGGACGGTCGCTCAGGCCCGCATAGGCCACGATCTCGTAGTCTGCGTTCTCGCTGGCGACGGTGGCCAGCACCGAGCCCGCCGAAAGCACCATGCCCACACTGTAGGGGCTGTCCATGTGGATGACGCCCGAGGTGGGGGCGTAGATATAATAATCGTTGGCGCCGGTGCTCAGGGCGTCCAGCTGGGACTGGATGTTTTCAATATTGGCCTGCACGCTGCTCACGTTCTGGGCGGCGGACTGCAGGGCAGAGTAATACAGCTGTTCCAGCTCGCTCTGGTTCTGCTCCATCATGGACTGGATCTGCGCTTCGCTGTAGCCGGCGGCGCGGTAGGCCGACGAGTCAAAGGTGTGCTGCGCGACCTGGCTCTGGTAGTTCTCGTACTGGTAGTAGTAGGTCTGGTCGGCGGGGTCCGACTCGCTGAAATAGTTGGTGTTGTCCTGGATGGACTGGATCAGCTTGTTATACTGGGCCAGCTGGGTCTGGTAGATGGCGAGCTGGTTTTCCAGCTGGGACTGCTGGATGTCGATGTCGGTGCTCTTGATGTGCGCGATCAGGTCGCCCTGCTCGACATAGCTGCCCTCCGAAATGGTCAGCTCGGTGATCTGGCCCGAATACGACGACATGATATAGGTCTTGTTGGCGGACTGCACCGTGCCCTGCAGCTGGCTGATATAGATGCGCGGGGTGACGGTGCTCCAGGCCACAAGGCCGATCATCAGGGCCGCCACGATGAGCAAAAGGGCATACCCGTAGGGGGGCAGCTTCTTTTCCATCATGATGCGGCGGTCCTGCAGGTCGTAGAGGTTGGTGACATGCACGTTGGTCATGGGTTTATTCCTTCTCCATAAAGACGTCCACAACGCCCTCGTCGTCGTCCTGGCTGACAAAAATGGTATAGGCGCTGCCGGCCAGTTTGATGTCATGCTCGAAGGCGTAGATATTCAGCTTCTGGCTGGCCAGTTCGTTGCGGGCCATGGGGCCGACGTAGTGGGCGTACAGGCAGTTTTTCACACGCAGCACGGCGTCCATGTGGTACTGCGGGTCCAGCCGGGTGATGAGCTGGTTTGCCTGGCGCAGCAGGTACATCTGCGGCTCGGGCTTGGGGCCCTTGGCGATGCAGATGTGCTGCACCAGCGGGCCGATGGGCTGCGCGCCGTGGCTGCGGACAAAATTTTCCATCTGGGTGACGATCAGGTTGATATTGGCAAAGTCCTCCGGCATGATGCGGCGGCTGAGCACGTTGGTGAGCTTGAGGGTCTTGCTTTCGCTGACTAAAATTTCGTTCATGTTATCCACCTTAATCCTTGTAGTTTGCCCTGCGCTGCTGCAGCAGGCAAACGTGGACCGCGAACGCCTCACAGAAATTTTAGCATGACACTCGTTCAGCCTTAAAATTTCAGAAAGGAAGTGATGCGGGGCGTTCGCAGCCCGCGTTTGCCTGTCGCATCCGGGCGGATGAAACAGACAGCTTTTGCCATAAAAAATAAGGTGCGCCAGGAGGTACTTGCCTCCTGGCACACCATAACGAGGCATTTTAACTGCCCCAACCCCGTGGGGCGGGGTCAGACTAAAATACACTTGCAATCGAGATTAGAGCTGAATAACCAGCTTAGGCCTCAACAGCAGCACCGGAGACACCGATAACGTTGTTGTCCTGCACGGTCTTAGCACCGGCAGTGCCCAGCGTATAAATTGCTGCCAGACCGGCAATAGACTGCAGGAGACCATTGACACCATTCAGCTTGCCCAGCTCAGTGTTGATAGCATCGATGATGCCACCAAACGCATAGTTGGTGCCGAAGGCAGTACCCAGAACGGTGCCAACAAAGTTGCCCAGAACGGTATTGCCAACGATCTTGATCAGGTTGGTGCTGAAGGTACGCCAGTTCTCGCTGGTCATGACAGCGGGCAGAACGTTAGCGATCACGCCGCCGCCAGTGACGTAAGTCAGCTCATCCTCTGCAATTACTGCGTAATTTGCAGGAAAGGTCATGATGAACCACCTTTCTTAATTTAGAATGGATACTGACTTAACTTAGAAAGTGGTGCCGTCGATCTTCAGGACCTTGTCGCCCTGCAGGGTCTTAGCGTCAGCGGTGCCCAGGGTGTAGATGGAAGCCAGAGCGCCAACCCAAGACAGAACGGTGTTCAGGCCCTTGTCAACGGTATCAAAGCCCTTCCAGTAAGCGCCCTCGAGAGCAGTACCCCAGTTGTCGAAGCTGAAGCTGCCGCCGAACAGAACGCCAACAGTGCTGCCCAGGAAATTCTTCATGGAGCTGTTGCCGATGATCTTGATCAGGTTGGTGTTGAAGGTCTTCCAGTTGGAAGAGTTCATCAGGGGGGCGAAGCAGTCGATCAGAGCGCCGCCGTTGACATAGGTCATTTCGTTCTCTGCGATAACAGAGTAGTTTGCAGGCATCATCATAATGAATTACTCCCTTCAAATGATTGAAACGAAAAAATGTGTCGATCCTCACACGGTTGCGCAACCGCGTGAAAACCATTTATGTAACCGGGTGCGCACCCGGTTGCACCATCAATAGGTCATCGAGCCGTCATCGTCCTCGTCGTCTTGGGCGGGGGCGGCGGTCTCGACAACGGGCTTGGGCTCCTCACGCTTGCGGAAGATGCCCTGCTGCAGGTTCCACAGGGCGTAGTACTTGCCCTGTTTGGCCATCAGCTCATCGTGGGTACCCTGCTCCACAATGCGGCCTTCATCCATCACGATGATCTGGTCACAGCCGCGGACGGTGGACAGGCGGTGGGCGACGATCAGCATCGAACGGTCGGCCAGCTGATGGTAGATCATGTCAAAGATGGCATTCTCTGTCGCAAAGTCGAGGTTAGACGTCGATTCGTCCAGAATATAGAGGTTCGAGTCTTTCAAAAAGGCCCGGGCCAGAGCGATGCGCTGTTTCTCACCGCCGGACAGGCCGTTGCCGGCCTCCTCCAGGTAGGTGTGGTATTGCAGCGGCAGCTTGCGGATAAACTCGTGGGCGTCCGCCTTTTTGGCCGCCTCCTTGACTTCTTCCAGCGTCGCGTCAGGGCGCGAGATGCGGATGTTGTCCAGGATGGTCTTGCTGAAAAGCTCAATGTTCTGCGGTACGTAGGAAATGGCGCGGCGGACCGAAGCGTTGGTGTACTCGTTCAGGTTCACGCCGTTCACCCGGATCTCACCCGATTCCGGCTCGTAATATTTGAGCAGCATCTTGGTGATGGTGGATTTGCCGCTGCCCGAATGGCCCACCAGCGCCACTTTTTTCCCTGCGGGAATGGTAAAGCTGACGTGGTCCAGCGCGGGGTTGCGGTTGCCGTAGCGGAAGGTCACGTCCCGGAACTCGATGTCGCCTTCGATCTGTTCCAGCTCGGTATACTCCTGCTCATCGGCGTTGGCCTGCTCGGCTTCATAGTCCATGATCTCGGTCAAGCGCTTCATCGAGATGGAAGCCTCCTGGATCTGGAGCTGCAAATTGACCAGGTTGCCCACAGGGCTGGTAAAGTAGCTGGAAAGGGTGCTGAAGGCCATGAAAGAGCCCAGGGTCATCTCCCCATTCAGGACCTGCATGATGCCGATGTAATAGGTCAGCATGCTGAACCCGGTGGAGATCAAAGAGGTAATCAGCGTCTGGGTGGTCGAGAGCTTGCTGGACCGGATGCTGATCTTCAGGCTTTTGATGTACTCCCGTTCGAGCCGTTCCAGCTCGTTGTCCTCGCCGGCGTTGCACTTGATGGTCTCGATGCCCCGCAGGCCCTCGATCATCTGGCTGTTGAGGATGGACGCCTGCTGCATCGTCTCCTCGTTGATCTTTTTGTAGGGGCGCCGGTAGATCAGCACAAGCAGCAGGCTGACCAGCGTCATGAACAAAGCGACCGAAAAGAGGGTGGCGTTCATCCTGAACAGGATGATGCCGGTGATGACGGCCATCGAGATGTCCATGATCAGGCTCAGCGCGATGCTGGTGAAGATGGACTTGATGGTATTGGCGTCGGAGTAGCGTGTGGTGATATCGCCGGTCTTGCGTGTGGCGAAGAACTTCATGGGCAAATGGTAAATGTGCCCGAAGTACCCCAGCATCATCGGGATATCTATCTTGATGGACAGATGGACCAAAATCCACTGCCGCACGAAGGTGACGAATGCAGAGGTGATGCTGACCACGCTGAACACGAGGATCAGTGTCAGCAGCAGGTTATCCAGCCCGTAGGGCAACACCTCGTCCATCAAAATCTTGTTGAACAGCGAGGACGCAATGCCCAAGATGGTCAAAATGACCGAGCTGAGGATAGCGTAAGCGAACAGCTTTTTCTGCGGCAGGAGCAAATTCACATACCGCTTGAACATACTGCCCTGTTTGACCTTGCCGGGCTGGAAGTCAGCCGTCGGGTTCAGCAGAAGCAGCACGCCGGTGAAGTTCTTGTAGAACTCGTCGAGCGTCATCTTGCGCAGCTCGGTGGCCGGGTCGCCCACGATGACGTATTCCTTGTCCTTGTACTTCTTGCCGGTCTTGTCGGCCTCCTCCTTCGCGGCGGTGACGTCCAGCATATGCTTGCGCCGCGCGCCCTCGTCGGGGATGGTCGTCTTTTTGAATACGACCACGAAGTGCGTTAACCCCTGGTCGGTGATCTCCTGCGCGATGCAGGGAAGGGAAAAGTCACTTAAAAAGTTTTCACGGTCTACCCGGACGGCCGCTGTGGTGAACCCCAGCTCATTGGCCGCCTTCTGCAGGCCCACAAGATTGGTGCCTTTCAGGTCGGTGCCCATCATGTCACGCAGCCGCGTGATCGTGATTTCCTTTCTGTAATGGAGGCACACCATCGCAAGGCAGGCGGCTGCGCAGTCCGTTGAGTCGTGCTGCCGCACATAAGTATAGCGCATAGATGTTTCCTTTACAAGAGATACACGCGACGAACGGCCACGATCTCTTCAAAATGTATTATGATTTTGTTCACAAGGACTATGGACACATTTTATCATATTCTGCCCGAATCCACAAGAGGAAAATTGCTCCATCCCGCGCATCCGGCCCCAATGGCCCACAGCGGCGAACAAAAGGGATAGCCCTATAGCAGCACGCAGTCCTCTGCTTTGCCCTGCCCTGCGGAGAAACAGGACAAAGCAGAGGTCAGCTGCTATCAAAAGAAGGGAGCGCCTACCCTTTGATCGAGGTGCTGCGGCTTTGCAAGCCTTGCGGCTCTTAAAGCTCAAGTGTAGTTTACCACAATGCGACAGTTTCTTCAAGGGGCCATTTTCAATTTCCGGTGCTCAAAAGGCGGATTTCATGCTGAAAAATCCGGCCTTTTGTGTGCAAACTATACAAAAAAGGATGCACTCCGGCCGGACTGCATCCCAAGCGCCTCTTGCCTGACTCGAACAGGCGACACCCTGATTAACAGTCAGGTGCTCTAACCGACTGAGCTAAAGAGGCATATGAACTTTGCAGGTGGTATTATACCGCAACGCGGAGGATTTTGCAAGCCCTTTCCGCAAAAAATTTCGCCTGGGGCGCGGCGGCCGTCCGCAAGGTAAGATTCGCGCGTTTTTACGCTCGGCGCGCGGTATGCTGGTCGTCAGGGGCGATGCGGTTTGAAAGTGCTGTACATAGACGAGCTGCTGCTGGTCAACTTTGCGGCCGGGGCGGCGTTTCTGCTGGCGGCGGGGCTGCTGGCCGGGGTGCGGTGCAGCGGGCCGCGTCTGGCGGCTGGTGCGGCGTTGGGGGCGGCCAGCTGCCTGGTGCTGCTGGCTCCGGCGCTGCCGCTGCCCGCCGCCCTGGCGTACAAGGCCGCGGCCGGCGCGGGGACGGTGGCGCTGGCCTACGGCTGGCCGGGGGCGCGGGTGTTCCTGCGGCTGTGCGGGTGGTATGTGGCGCTCAATCTGGTGCTGGCGGGCGCGGCGGGGCTTGTGCCGTCGGGCCACGCCGCCAACCTGACCGCCTATCTGGACATCACGCCGGGGCGTCTGCTGGCCGCGTCGGCGGGGGTGTACCTGGCGGTGCGGGGGCTGCTGGGCTTTCTGGGCAGGCCGGGCGGGGCGTCGGTCCCCGCCGTGCTGGAGGTGGCGGGCGCGCAGGCGGGGGTGCTGGCCTTCTGCGACAGCGGCTTTACCCTGGCCGACCCGGTGTCGGGCCGGGCGGTGGTGCTGGTGCGCTACGGCGCCGTCCGGGACGCCCTGCCGGAGGAAGCGCAGGCCGTGCTGGAAGCCGCCTTTGCCGGGCAGGCGCCCGAAGGCCCCGCCCTGGGGCTGCGGTATCTGGTGTGCGGCACCATTGCCGGGCGGACGCTGCTGCCCGCCTTGCCGGGCGCGGCCCTGACGCGGCGGGCCGGGCGCAGGTGCTGGCGGGAGACGGGGCTGCTGGCCGCCTTTTGTCCGGGCGGCGCGGAGGAGGGCTGGACCGTCCTGCTGGGCAGCGAGCTGGCCGGCCGGATGGGCCTGTGATCGGAAAGGGGAGATTTGATGCTGAAATGGTTTTGGAAGCTGCGGCGCGCCCTGCTGGCGCGTCTGGGGGCGTTTGGGTCGGCGCATTACCTCACGGGCGGGCCCAGCCTGCCCGCGCCCTTGTCCCCGGAGGCCGAAAAGGCCCTGCTGGCCCAGATGGCCGCCGGGGACCGCGCCGCCCGCGACGAGCTGATCTGCCACAACCTGCGGCTGGTGGTCTACCTGTCCAAAAAGTACGAGTCCAGCGGGGTGCCGCCCGAGGACCTGGTGTCCATCGGGACCATCGGCCTCATCAAGGCGGTGAACACCTTCACCCCCGAGCGGAACATCAAGCTGGCCACCTACGCCAGCCGCTGCATCGGCAACGAGATATTGATGTACCTGCGCAAGACTTCCAGCCGACGGCAGGAGGCCAGCATCGACGAGCCCCTCAACGTGGACAGCGACGGCAACGAACTGCTGCTGTCCGACGTGCTGGGCACCGACGAGAACCAGGTGGGCCAGCGCCTGGAACAGGACGCCGAACGGGCGGTGCTGCGCCGGTCGGTGGAGCGTCTGAGCGCCCGCGAGCGCCAGATCATGGAGCTGCGCTTCGGCCTGGTGGACGGGGTGGAGCACACCCAGAAAGAGGCGGCCGACGCCATCGGCATCAGCCAGAGTTACATTTCCCGGCTGGAAAAGCGGATCATCCGGGACCTGCGCAAGGAGCTGGAGCAGGAGTGACCGGCCACCATTTCCCATGAATGCGCCGGGCCTGCCAGGGCCATACTTCCGGTAAACTGATACCGGGAGGCACAGGATGTACAATAAGGTGGAGCTGTGCGGCGTGGACACCGCCGGGCTGCCCGTCCTCTCCGAGGAGGAAAAGCGCGCCCTGCTCATTGCCGCCCACGCCGGGGACAAGGCCGCGCGCCGCCGGATGATCGAGGGCAACCTGCGGCTGGTGCTCAGCGTGGTGCAAAAGTTCTCGCAGCGGGGCGAAAACCTCGACGACCTGTTCCAGGTGGGGTGCATCGGGCTCATCAAGGCCATCGACCACTTCGACCCGGCGCTGGACGTCCGGTTCTCGACCTACGGCGTCCCCATGATCGTGGGGGAGATACGGCGCTTTCTGCGGGACAACAACGCGGTGCGGGTCAGCCGCTCGATGCGGGACACCGCCTACCGGGCCATGCAGGCCCGGGAACAGCTGGAAAAATCCCTGGGCCGGGAGCCCACCCTGGCCGAGACGTCCGACGCGGTGGGTCTGTCCCGCCGGGAAGTGGCGGCGGCTCTGGCATCGGTGGTGGAGCCGGTCAGCCTGGAGGAACCGGTCTACAGCGACGGCGGCGACGCCGTCTATATGATGGACCAGGTGCGGGACACCGACGGCGAGGACAGCTGGATCAGCGCTTTGGAGTTCCGCCAGACGGTGCAGGACCTGCCCGAGCGGGAACGCCGGATCGTCGAGCTGCGCTACCTGCTGGGCAAGACCCAGATGGAGGTGGCCCGCGAGATCGGCATCAGCCAGGCGCAGGTCAGCCGCCTGGAAAAAAGCGCGCTGCAGCAGTTCCGACGCTGAGCGCCCGCCGTGCCCGGCGCCCGTGCCGGATGAGAAAAGCCCCTGCTATCCCTTTTCTAAGGGACGGCAGGGGCCTTTTAATGTTGGAGCTTTTGGTATTTTTCCCGGGTGGCCGCGCCGCCGCGCAGATGCCGCTCGGCCTTATTGCGGGCCAGCACCGCCCGCACCTGCGCGTACAGGCCGGGACTGATCGCCCGCAGACGGAAGGCGACGTCCTTGTGTACTGTCGTCCTGAATACAGACGGTTTCGTCCAGCCCCAGATCGTTCAGGAGCTTCAGATAGATGTCCACGTTGCCGTCCTTGTCCACCTCGATCCTGTGGACGATCCGCTTGAGCTGGGCGTTGGTCATTTGGCGCACATCGGTGATGTTCTCAATCTCTTTGAAGGTCTGCTGGAGAAGGTTTTCCAGCTGATCGCCGGTGGTCAGGTGGCAGCTGACCATCTTCAGTTCATTTTCGAGATGGTCGATCTCTTTCTTCATTCCGCCGATCTTGGCGTTGAGTTCCTCACGGGAGATAAGGTCGTCGGTATACATATCCATGTAGCGCTGGCGGGTCTTTTGTAACTTGGCGAGCTTGTCCCGCAGTTCTTTCTCATATTCCAGATTTTCATCTTTGGCCTTATAGACCCGCTCGAACTCATGGACGACATAATGGATGACGTTCTTTTTGTTTTTAATCAGCCCGGCAAAGTATGCCTGCAGAACATCGATCAGCTCGTCCTCATCGACTTTGGTGGTGTTGGGGCAGTTGCACCCACTGCGTCCATTGCGGCCTGAGCAGCTCCAGCGGACATAGGTGTTCTTGAAGGTACGGGTGGTACGGAAGAAGGACCAGCCGCATTCTTTACATTTAATAAGGGTGGAAAACAGGTGTTTGTTGCTTTGACGTTCCTTGTCCACTTTATAAGCCTCCCCTCGGGCCTGTTTGATATGCTGGGCCTGCTCGTATACATCCGGTTCGATGATGCGCAGGTCGGGCCGTTCTACTACCATCCAGTCGGATTCGTCTTTGTTGACCCGCTTGCCTGTAAGGAAATCTGTCACCTCCTGTTTGCCGTTGATAATCTTACCGGTATAAAGCTCGTTGTTTAATACGCGGCGTACTGCATTTTGGCTCCATTGACAGCTTCGTTTGGTGCGCAGGCCCCGCTCGTTGAGGAACATCGAGATTTTAGCGGTGCCATAGCCTTCCTCTACATACCAATGAAAAATTTGGCGGACCACGTCGGCTTCTTTCTCATTGATGGCGAGGTTGAAGTAATCGCCGATGGTCTTGTCATAGCCATAGACAATGTTGGGGACCCGGCCTTTTTCGGCGTTCATCTTTTTGCTGAACTTGACCCGTTTGGAAGTATTGGCGCTTTCCTCCTGTGCCAAGGCGCCAAAGATGGTCAGCACAAACTCGCTGTTGCCCATACTGGTCATGTTGGCAGTCAGGAACTGGGTCTCGATGCCAAGAGCTTTCAGCTTGCGGATATTTTGCAGCAGATCAACCGTGTTGCGGGCAAAGCGGGAGATGTCCTTGACCACCACCATCTCAAAGAGACCGTGCTCAGCGTCCGCCATCATCCGCAGAAATTCTTTGCGGTTTTTGGTCTTTGTGCCGGAGATGCCCTCATCGGCGTACAGGCGGACCAGATTGTCGCCGGTGCGCTTGGTATACTCCATAAAGAAAGCTTTTTGAGATGCCAGGCTGTTCAGCTGATCTTCTTTGTCGGTGGAGACCCGGCAGTAAGCGGCAATGTTCATACAGACTCCTCTAGTCAAAACGTACTATGACATCTATACTATATAGTATAATGAAATTGCGTGCCAAAAACAAGAGAAATGGCAAATTCAAAAAAATAATTGCATACTACCAGAATTTGTTGTAAACTTACATTATCACAAAAAAGAAACCGCCAGAGAGGGAGAGAGGCCCTCTACGGCGGTCCCAGTTTGCTATGTAGGAGCAGCTGAAGATGATTCGGATGGAGAATCAAGAGCTGCTTCCTGTGCTTGATGGATCATCTGCTCTACTTTGGGTTGGTTGACCTCGATGAAGAGCTTGACCAGAAAGTCGGCGGTTGCCTCCGGGGTGTTGGGGTTATGGAAGGTGTAATGCAGTTTGGGCCTCTTCAAGGTCGGGACCACCTCCTTCGTGTGATACTGTTGTATGCGGCATAGTGTGGGGTTATGCAGCCGGTTTGAGCGGCGCAGATCCACTGCTCTACCACAATAATATGCGCTTACGAGAGGGAGGATTTACGATTAGCGAAGCTTTTGGGCCTTTACCTCGCTGAAAGCCCGTACACGACCGAGAGCCACCGCCTTCTGTTCCTCTTCGGGAAAGTCGAAGTAATTCATGGCGCGCCGTTTGGGCAGGACGCCGTAGTAGAATAGAGCTTCACACAGCTTAATGGCATCGGCATTGCAGAAGAACGGGATGTTTCTCCAGCATTTGTAATGTGCTGACTCATGGAACTCTAATTGCACCCATCCTGCATGTGCTTCAAACTGGCGGTAAATGAGCCAGAGATTGTCGATGGCTGTACGTTTGGCTTTCCACCCGCTGTCAATGCCTTTGGGGAGGGAGGCGTAAAGTTGGGGCGGAATGTCGTCTTTCCTGCGGTACAGCAGGGTGCCCAAGCGAAGTAAGGCAAAGTTGGCGTAGATTTCGGAATTGGTATAGCTCCAGCATTTGAGGTCTTGGTAGGTGTCGCGTGCTTCCCAAGGCTCATCTCCCACTGCAAACCACAGCAACACTTTGCAGGCCTCAGAACGAATCAGCACAGATAGGTCGTAAGAACCGCCCCTTATGACGTTGGGGTAGAAGAAGCAAAAGGCAGCGATATCATAGCTTGTTTCAGGGGGCTCCATCGGGTGATTCTCCAGATAGGATCCAAGAAGGTTATTGAGTGAGGACGGATCGGACGGAATCATACGATTGCGCAGCAGGAACCTGATGACGTCATCGAGTTCTTGCCAGCAGGTTTCATCCAAGTAAGGATGCGCCTTGATAAAGGCTGTCATCTGATCGGCGGTTTTGCTTGGTTTTTCGCCTTCGTAAAAGCTGTTGATGAGGGCATCAAACTTGCGCTGCTCAACGGGAGCATTTACCGCAGGATGGGATACGTATTGCATATAAAGTCCTCCTTACTTCTGTTCAATATAGCCAATCCACTTTTCGAGTTCGTCGCGGAACACAACAGTGACCTTGTACCTGGTGCCGTTGACGCTGAGCTCCTTGGTTCGGTTTTTGCCATGCTGCTGCTTGACAAAGAGTCCGTTTTGATCTAACATGGTTCTGAAAACTTTTCCTGAAGGAACGGCTAGATCGCTGCCATTATCATGGCAGTAATCTCCGACAGCTTTCATTAGAGCATCGGTTTTAAGGTATATATAAGAGTGATCGCTGACCCAGTAGAAGCCCAGTGCTTTATCAGACGCTGGGGCAATGTGGACACCACGCTCACCTTTGGCAAGCGGTATAAACAGGGGCACTCCGTCATCGCGCATCGCTTTTATGACGTCCATAATCTGTGTAAACGTCGCAGTGTCGGCATCGCCGCCGCTGCCATAGCGCCCGTACTGGTGTGTGATAATGGTTTCGATGTTATGCAAAGAGTTTGGGCGGTAATATTCATCCCAGTTCATCCAGACAGTGTAGTCCTCCTCGGTGAGAGTCTGTACGGATGATATTTCATTCAGAAAATCGTCGATGACTAATATAGCAGCTTCCAACCAGGCGCAGTTGGAAACCAACCTGTCTGGAAGTTCGGGCTTGCGGTCGCGGATGGTGGTGCGAGTGCTGATGTAGTCTTCGTAGAGCTTGGCAACCCGATCATCGTTCAGGGGGAACCACTGGATAAATAACCTGGAGTAAAACCGGATGACATCCGGGTGCTCCTGAAGCCAGGTTAAGGCATCCTTGTCCACGTCGTCTTTTCGGATGTTGGGGATGAAGATACGCCAGATGTCCGATTCGGAAAAGAGAATGAGTTGTTCCGCTGTGGCAATGAACAAAGACGATGTCTTTCCAGTGGTGACTGTACCGCCCTGCATCTTTTGTCGTGAGCCAATGTCATCTCCGGTAGCTCGGATGAGAAGAGAAAACATTTCACGCTGCTGGTTCTTTTCTGAAGTGATTTTGGCAGGGTACATGTCATCTGCAAGAACAATGTCATCCTGAACGTCCTTCAGCTTCTCCTGGACTGCAGCGGGCGTCCACTTAAAGTTGACGGCGTTGTAAGGCTGCTCGTCCATATAGCAAAGAGCTTTTACAAGGCTGGTCTTTTTGCTGCCCGTCTCGCCCAGCAGGACGATACCGAAAGAAGGTTTTTGCTTCCCTTCCAATGCAGGGGAACTTAGCATGGAAGCCAAGGCCCGAAGCGCGAGAATGTAGATGGCAATATAGTTTGGGGCAACACGGATTAGATAGTCAAGAAGTTTGAATATGCTAACTCTGTCGGGAACTTTAATAAGACTCTCGGATGTAATGTTCTCCAAAGGCGTCAGCAGTGTGCCATCCCGGCAGACATACTGTACCTTCTCTGGATCACGCCCAGAGAAATGGTACTGGTCCTCGACTGATATAGACCGATTGAGGATTTGCTCTTCTACCAACGGGATAATGCTGTTGTTAAAGCTCGTCGGATTAAAACAGACTCCTGAACTGAATCCCACAGTTCGTTGCATGACGGCGGCTGTTAACTCGGCAGGCGAAAGATTACGAACCTGTAATGCCTCTCCGTTGGATGTGATTAACAGAAGATCGATGGTTTCAGTAACGCTATCTCGATTATGGTGCTTGATGACTTTTTCGACAGATATCGCGGCATTTACTCCACATTCCTCACAGCAGTGATCCCTTGCCCACTGCATTTCTTCGACAGTCGCAGGCCGTCTTACGAATAGTCTTTTTTTCATGGTGAATTATCTCCTAACTTAGTAAAGGAATTGGTGCCTTTATGATGATGCCAATACTTAATCACTATTACATGTTAAGGATACCTCGCTTTCTTTAGTCTCCCAAAGCCTTCCCAGCTGCGGATGATCCTAATAAGAATCTCTCCGCTTCAGATCGTTTGTCTCAGAGTGACCGTAGAGGCGGACCAGACCGGGTAACAGAATGGCCCGTTGCTCGAAATCGGGCTGTAACGGCGGGATCTGATAAATTTGGACGATTTGACGTATAATCATAGCTGCAGTTGGGGGCTTCGTGGGTGGGGTGGTGCGGATGTTTAAATTTTCAAGGTTCAGGCTCGCAGCCACCAGGGTTTACGCATGAATGTGATTTTGCACAAAAATTCAGAGTCCAGTCGGCTTCATAGCCTTGCTAAACAGGCGTTTCTTCTTCGATTAAGGGTGATAATCCTGAAAGTTGAACAAGTGCTTTGTGCATTTTGTATCTTCATGCGTGAGCCGTGGGAGGTAGCCTTGAGGCTATGGACATTATAGCATGAAGTATGCGATAATACGATATTTATAAACATCACGATATTTTGGGAGATAAACATAAAAATGTGCTTTATCCATCACGTATCAAAAATTGATACAATATAAAGTACGATAAATAGTTGCTTTTCTGAATCGCTGAAATAAAATCATGATTGAGATGAAAAAATGCGTGATAAAAACGACACACTACAGGGGAAGCCCATTGTTAGGCACAGTTGCATGGCAAAATTCTTTTCCTTTAAATTTCCTTGGAGACAAAATTCGGCAAGAGCTGAGCATTCGCCCTGGCAGGCGCACACACTCTCGACGCTGAATTTTCCTGTATGTATCCTCTAGTCCGTATACACTACTGTCCGAGCGTGGCTTTCTTAATAGTCTCGTGAATAAGTTCGGTGCATGTGACAAAAAGTTAAAGTTGTGAGGTTGACAAAAATTGAAAAAATAAAATGTAGGTAAAATACCATGAACCAAGATAAAAACTATGAAAATCGAGGAAGATGTAAAGATGGGCAAGGAAAACCAACTATACAAAAGAGAGTTTAGATATGTTAATCCAGGATGTAGGTGTATGATAGAAGAATCTTTTGACAATCTTGATAGAATAAAAGTTCAATGGGCTGAGAATGTCTCAAAAAAACATAAATTTATTTTTGTGCCCGGAGGAGAAGGGTTCATTGAGGAAGGAACAGAAAAAAGCGTAAATCGAGAAACAAGAGAAAAAATCGTCATAACATCTCCAATGACGGAATTATGGGAGTTAGGAGAGTATAATGAAACTTATGCTGAAAGATTAAAAACCTATATTAAAAAATACGGATTTTTTTGGCCAATATCGAAAGATACGGAAAATGTATTTTATTCCTATGACTTGTTTCTGATTATCAATCGTCTGAGAAAACTGCATGAGCTATTTGATATATTGGCTTTATATGATAAGTTGAAACAAGTGAATTTGGATAAATCTACTCTTAATACTTTAGATATTCGAAAAGAAAAATCAGTTGACTATATTCGCCTATTTAAACTTACATTTTTCTATATTTTTTCGGCACATATAATGCTTCCGTATGAATATAATAAAGAAACAGTTTCAGTTGAGACCTGTTCCTACGATTATGGAGATGCGTGGTGGTATCCAACAGATGTAAAATTGAATTGTTATGATATAGATGAAGCTAAGAAAAAAAGAAAGAGTGATAATTGGAATAAATGTAAAGAAGATAAGATTTTTATTCGTCCGGATGAAGACAAGTTACTTAAAAGACACTATCAACTTCAGTATCGATTTCGTGACCGTTTGAGTCTGTCAAGATGGGGCCATCATAAGATGAAGTTTCCGTACAATTTTTCGGGGAAAAACACGGACGAAATTAGTGAAACAATTGAATTCCTTTTTAAAGTAATTCCATTAGAGAATGAAGAAGGAAGATGTATTGCTGATTTTCTCTATAGGTTCATACAAAGGGTAGCTAAGATAGAAATGATTTCTCCAGACGGAACGATCAAACTAGAATCAATAGAGGCTTTTTCTGATCCTATAAAATTCAACGAATTTATGAAAAAAGACTTGGTGAAGATTGCAAAAATGGTATACAGAAAAGAGCTCAACTGGGGAGTACGATGGATTACCCCAAGATATGGTGAAAATTCTAGTTATGAGTGGGAGATTCCAGATTATCTGTCTGCTTTGTACTTTGCTCAATTTATCACAACGTCGGCCGATCAGGAGTTACGTAAATGTGCTAAACCAGATTGCCTGTGCTATTTTTTGGTAAATCGATTAAATTCTAAATTTACATATCACAGCAGTGCCTGTGAAAATGCAATGTCCTCACAGAGAAATAGAGACAAGAAACGAAACATGATGAATTAACAGAATAATGTAGAAATGCCCCGAACAAAGGCAACATGATATGCCTCTGTTCGGGGCTTTCTCTTACCGTCAGGATGAAGTTCAGTTACCACCTGTACCTTAATTGTTCTTCAAACTGCCTTACCCCCTCTTGGGCCAGATTATAAAGGCTCGGCAGGGAATCGATCTCTTCCTCATCATCCAGATAGATGGGCGCAATGTTCAGATTATTCAAAGCGTACATCCGCTTGGAGAATTTCTTTTTTGAGTTTGCTGCAATGTATTCTCTGGATATCTCAGCTTGTTCTGCATGACTTTTGGCCTCAGAGTATTGCTGAATCAATTCCCGAAGTTCATCTTTGACCTTGGTACGGAGGTCGGAGTCATCAATAGCTTGGTAAGCATCACGGCTGGTGCGGTAGTCGCCTGTGGGCAAAATCAGGTGGATGCCTTTCAGAATCGCCTCGGGGGCATGAGCAACCAAATTGAGCAGAGCTTCCCACGCTGGAGGGCCAGCATATGTTTTGCCGATCTTCCTGTTTTCCATTTGCAGTTCCATGCGAAGGATATTACTGCCGTCTGGAAGTGCGTCAAAACAGCTTTCCTGTTGGGCACTTTTGGCATATACAGCGAGAGCTTGCATGGTATTCTGTACTTTGTAAGAGTACATATCTTTTTCTGGATCATCGAATGATTGCAAGACGTATCCTTTCTTGCAAGGTGTGCGTTTCAGGTAATGGATATAGGTCGGTATGTTAAATTCTGGACCCATTTCAAGGTTCATACAGAGGTCTGCTCGGGAGAGGCTGCATTCATATACGTCAAAGGAAAATTCCCACTGCATAAAAGCATCGCATAAGGCACCATAAACATTATTCCAAAATGCGGGATCAGCAGGAGCGATTCGTCTATAATCATCCTCCTGTTTCTGTACGAGCAGAAGAGGCGAGACAATGATATTGATAGAACAAACGGTTTGATTGTGTAACTGAACACGAAGTCCTTTTTCGACCTGAAGTGTAGGAAGAGGATAGAAAAAAGAAGGACATTTATCTGGCCACAAACCATCGCGGTCAGCATTTTTCAGATGATAAAAAATGTTTTGGTAGTCTTCATAGCGTAGTGTATGATAGAGACTGAACGTATGGATGGAAATATCACCCAGTAACATCGGAATTTTTAAGAACATATAAATCCTCCTTATCATATTTTATTTATCATTCGTTGTAACATAAATATAATTACAAATCTACTCGATACTGTTTTATCTCTCTCGAATAGCAGTCATTGACAAGCAGCAAGGCAACTGACAGCAAGTGATGAAGCGCAAAGAGAAGAAGTGCATAGAATCGAATGGAGCAGCAAGAAGCATAACAGGTCATAGCATGTACCATCTTACCCTATTTAGATAGCATAGAGAGAAAAGGGGAAGAAGGGAATACATAATAACCATACTGTTGCATGTGTTTTATTTTTCATCATGGTATTTGAAATACTGTGATTTATCATATATGCCCTTGAGGTGGCAGCACAGATACTAGCTGCGCTTCAAGGGCGTTTGGGCTGTCTCTATTATAGTAGAGAAAACCGGCATGATGCAATGATTTATACAAAAAAGAAGCCGATGAAACTGCCATAAGGTGGTTTCATCGGCTTTTGTTTCTGTTAGGCGGCATCATCCGTTGGAGCGTTCGGCACGGAAAGCATTTCCTCTGCGATCTGACGCTTGATGGATTCATCCGCTGTCAGGGCGCGCTGGAAATCGGTCTTGATGGGAGCATATTTGAGGGCCTGTTTGACCACGGTTTTCTTGGCCATTTCCTCATAGTTGGTTTTCCAGGGGGAGTAGCTGGAATCAAACGCCTTGGAGTAGGTCTTGGCAAAGGCGTCCATATCCAGTTTGGACATGACGGAAAAGCCGTAGCCTCCATTGACGGTGCGAAAGAGACCATAGAAATAGGTCACTTCACCCCGATCAGAGTAGGCGGGGCGGTGAATCAGCTTGGGTTCAAGGCCATACTCATATTCAAAGTAATCGTTCTCGTAGACGGCCTGTGCCTGGATGGTCTGCATCTGGCCATTGCGGTAGGCAAGATCGATCAATCCTTTGTAGCCGATCTGGAACTGACATTCGAGGGTGCCCTTATTCTTATAAGGAATCAGGTATGCCTGCCCCAGGGGTGTGTTCGGTTCCAGCCCCAACTGTGCAGCTGTGAGCAGAGCGCTGATAAAGCTCATGGGGGTGCACTGCTTGAGCTGCGGGGTGTTGTTGAGGGCCGAGAGGGCGATTCGGGTAAAGCGTTCCGGCGACATGACCGAGGGCAGCGCCTTTTTCAGTTCGGGAGCCATAGCCCGCACCATGTCCGGGATAGACATGTCCTTGGTCAGTTTGACGCCGGTATCTTTGGCGGGCTGAAGCTGTGCCTGGGCCTGCAATTCGCTTTTCAGGTCATAATTGCCTGTATTCATCATGATCTCTCCTTTGGTTAGGCAGCCTTGGTTACAGTGAATCTTCGGCTGGTGGTGGTTTTGCTGTACTGGTTATAGATGTCCGGCTGTTCTGCTTTGAGCCGCTTGGTATCCAGCCTTGTGGTGTCGCTGGAGACCCATGACACCCGGTATGGTTCGGCAATGCCATAGGCGGCATCCTGCATTTCCAGCTTGATCTTCTGGTCGATGGCGCTCCGCTCTTTTTCCATCTTGTCAATAAGGGCAGTCAACTCCTGACGGCGGTTCAGCAGACCATTGCATCCCAACAGCTGAACGGACTTTGCCCCGTCGGATTTGAAATAGAGCTTGGCGATTTCCTCCGAGCAGCTGTTGCTTCCATCCGGTTCCGGCAGGACATGGGCCAAAATGTGCTCTTTCCAAAAACGTTCCTCGATGGTGACGAGGTACTGGATCAGTTCCTCGTCCCGCTCGATTTTGCGGATGATAAACTCTTTGCCAAAGATCATGGCTGCAATGTACCAGCAGTCAAACCCGGACACAGCCAGATAGTGCTGCACCTGCATCTGATAGTGCAGAGGAATCGCCCCATCCTTCCATTTGTCGGCGGAATAGGGCGATACCGTTTTGCATTCCAGCCCAGCTTTCTGGCCGACGATCAGCCGGTCAAAATCGGCCAGCATGATGGGGTGGGCCTCATTCTGGAAGATGGCGTTGGCCCGGCGTACTTTGAAACCGGTGGCCTCCATAAAACGGGAGGCTACGTATTCTTCCAGATCGCGGCCCTGCCGCATAGCCTCGTTGTCCGTCTCCTGCACATCGGTGCTGAGCTTGTCCTGGTAGACCTGGAAGGCGGAGACATACGAATTCATGCCGGTGATAGCCCCGGCATCCGTCCCGGTGATGCCCTGCTTACGTGCATGAAGCCAGTCGGCATGGGACAGGCCCACCGTAGAAAGCAAACGTTTCATGCGGTTTGGCCTCCCTTCCTGGCCTTATGAGCCTCATAGTCACGCTCCAAAACGGGCTTCATGATCTCGGCCAGCTCCGGCGTGAGGGTGTTGGGGTCATTCATCCACAGCTCATAGAGGTAATTCAGGGGGCAGTTCTGCACCAGCAGGTGGGTCCAGACAGCTTCCGGCAGCATTCCGTTGTCGGCGATGTAGGTCATGGCACTGACCAGATGGCATTTCATCTCGATCTGGTACGATTCGAGCAGAATATGGGAAGGGCTGGATTTCTCCACATCCGATAAATACTGAGACAATTCTTTGTGCAGTTTTTCAATCACTTTTTTCATCTCACATTCTCCTTGGGCTTATGCGGCGGCCAGCACCATCTTATAGGCGCGGTCGATGAGCGGATTGCCTTCTGCTGTCCGCAGGAACAGATTTTCGTTGTAGTTTTTGGTGCGGCGGATGGGTTCGGCATGGGTGGCAAAATCAGAGACGGCGTTTACAAACCGCCAGCCATTCTTGCCCACATGGTCAAGATCAGGCGCTTCAAAGTAGCGCAGCTTGAGATCATCCAGCAGGCGCTTGTTGTTCCGCTTCTGTGCGTCGGTCATATCCTCGGTGACAGGGAAGAACTCATTCATGAACTCCATGACCTTCCGGTCCGACAGCTTGATGCCGGTCAGGGTGTGAACCTCCTTGCCAAGCTCCCGCATATAGTCGTTGGCCATCAGGATGGTGTCCCGCGCTTCCTGAACGCGGCTCATCACGTTTTCGGTGTGGCGGGTGCTCCAGATGCGCTTTGCCTGACCCAGGGCCAGGTTGAGGGTGTTCTGGCAGACCACACGGATGGGAGTCATGGCAACCTTGACCCCGGAGCTGCCATCATGGCTGTTCAAAACCACCAGATACGGGGCGATCTCATCTCCGGCAATGATGTACTTTTCAGGCATTCGGGCCAGCAGCCAGACTTTGCGGCCTCCCTGCAGGGAACCGGCGGTTTCATAGGTGACGCCTTCGCCCAGCAGGTCATCGGTAAATTTGAAGGCGTCGCTGTTCTGCACCACCTGGTAGCGGTCGGTCACGATCCCGAGCGTAGCGTGATCGCTGCTGCGGGTGTTGGCTTTGTAGCCGGGGATACGGTCTCCGGCAGAGGTATAGACGCTGTGCTGTTCTACCTGCCAATCCAGACCGGCCAGAATCAGCGCATCGTGGGAAGTGGGGGCGTCCATGACCTGCACACCAAGGCCGTGCCAGGGCTTTTCGCGGACATAAAACATGGTTTCGACACAAGCAGACATAGTGATTTCTCCTTTGCATTCTAAGTTTTGTATGGGGTGTTTACAGGTAGGGATGTTCTGCCGGCGGCGCACGGATGTGCGGCAGAATGCGGGTAAATCGAGACATACAGAGTTTTCTTCCTCCTCATTCAGTGATACTCTTGACAGCTTCGGCGGCAACAGCAACGACCAGAGCAAGCAGCGCTTCGGCGATGGCTACGGGCAGTTTGTTCATATGAATCCTCCTTTCTTTTTGGAATTTTGGCAAAAGAAAAGCCGCATGGACATTCTATCCATACGGTTCCTAAAGATAATATACAGTTGTAAAGTGGGACTTTCCGTTTGCGTTGCGCGGGCAGCTGCATGGGGAGGCGGTGCCTTTTTGCAAATTTTTTCAAAAAATTTTGGGGCAAAGGTTCAAAGCGTCAGTCAGTGTCCACCCTGTTTGCTATACTATAGCTGCGTTCCGGGGAACACAAAAACGACGAATGAATGTGAAAGGAGAATTGCCATGTATTGTCTCAAATGCGGTTACAAAATCCCGGCTGGCGCAGCGTTCTGTCCGAACTGCGGCGCAAAGGTGCAGGCGGAGGAGGCCACCCGCCATTCCGACGTGCCGTCCAATGCAGCCCGGCCTGGAACGGAAGCTCAGCCGGACACAGAGCCATCCGGGCAAAGCGGACAGCCCGCCGCACAGACGGAGCAGGGGACGCAGACGGAACCGGAAAGCCAACCCGATGCCGTGCCTCCTGCAAGCCCTTCTGTACCGCCGGCTGCACCCCAGCCTGTGCAGAACGGTGCACAGCCTGCAGGCGATCCGCTGGCTGTGATGGTAGGGAAACACGCTGACTACTATCTGGCTGAGTTTAAGAAGATCGATGCCGGGCAGAAAACTCGCTTCAACTGGGCGGCACTCTTGTTTGGGCCGATCATGTGTTTTTACCGGCGCAGCGGGGAACTGTTCAAAAAGTATTTTCTGCCGGTTTATATCGCTCTGCTTGTGTCGAGCCTGGTCCTTATGGTGGGCATGTCGAGCCTGAATGGGCCGGTAGCTGTTGTTAGTATGCTCCTCGCGCTTGCCTCCTGTGTTTGGGGCCTGATCAATGCCATCCGATTTGGCAGGAACTTCAACCGTGACTATTACGCCCACTGTAAACAACAGCTCGCCAAACCCGCATCCGAACGCAAGGGCGGCACCAGCATCAAAAACATTGTGTTTTTCCTGCTGGCGCTGACGGGCATTGAAATCGTGCTCAGCATCGTGGGCGGTCTGCTCGCCATGCTTATGCTAAGTGCCACGCTGAACAGCGCATGGGAAAATGAAAGCTCTTACAGTGAGGATACATATAGCGAAAGCAGCTCGTACTATGATGAGGCGGACTTCCCAGTAGAAGAAATGCCCTATGATGAAGAAGATATTCCCGCCGATGAAAATCTGGAGGAGGCTCCTCCCATGGACTTGGAAGATGACAGTGCAGTAGGTAGTCTTGAAAGGATTGAAAAAGCTTGGGAATCTTTCACCGAAGAATCAGGTGAACTGACAGTTACGGCCATTGGAGCAGATTGCGATTGCGATGGGCTCAATGAAGGCTTTGCTGTAACAGCTGAGGATTATGATGCGGAAATGGGCTGTTATTTTAGGGCCAAAATCTACTTCATTGATTCGTATGGCAACGTGACGCTTTTGTGTGATACATCTCCGGAAGGTGGAGCGCTTTATGGTTATCCTGTCGATGGCATACTGTCTCCTGACAGTACAGACGGTTTCTTTGTATGGGATTTGTTCACGGGGGCAAGCAATCTGTCTCTGGTTTGGGGCGTTCAAGACGGCCAAGCGTATGAGAGCGATATCTCTGGCCAGTATAATGGCGTACAGCTCGCAGACACTTGGGGGTTGGCAGGATATCAATTTGATTACTCCCAGGGATACCGCGATTATGCCGTTTACCGGCTGGGCTATGATAACGCTACAAAGAGTTTTGAAGCTATACCAGACAGTGCGGCGTACCCTGCCGGAGAAGGCCCGCTGGCGTGATTGGCATATCGTAAAAGCGAATTTGACGAAGATGCTTGTAACTTAAAATTTGGGCAAGAGAGGATGTTGAATTGTGTTCTGTACAAAATGCGGCGCGCCATTGCCGGAAGATGCTCGGTTCTGCACGAACTGCGGCACTCCTGTTGTGCCGGCTGAGACGGAGGAAAGTGCAGCTGCAAGTTTTGAAGAAAACTTGCCGGTTGTAATGCAGGAAGCGTCAAAGGATATGCCGAAACCTGCCGGCAATATATTTGCGCGTTTTTGGAACAGCCCTAAATTTGAATGGGCAGCGCAGCAGTATTATTACCTTTTGGACGCTTTTATCGCTGTCGCGGGTTTGCTCATGCTGCTGACGGAATTGTGGATTGTAGGCTTGATCCTGATTCTTGTTGGTGGTTCGGGAATTGGAAAGTGGTGGAAGTGGAGAAAACGCAGAAGCTATACGGACTGTCCCAACTGCGGCAAAACGGTAAAAGCGGACATGGAGTTCTGCCCAAAATGCGGGACGAAAATTCCGGCAAAGCAGTTGACAAGAGAAGAGGTAGATGCCGAGAGCAAGGACAACCACGATGATTCACTGACAAAAAAGAAAATCGGTTTGCTCGCTGCGCCCATTGCATTGCCTGTCATCCTACTGGCGCTCTGGGGCTTTGGAGATTTTGTCCTGAACAGGCCGGCTTATGAACTCAAGGATGTTGTTTGGGACCAGTATGGAAGCCAGACGTTGGAGCAGGTGGTAAATGCAAACTTTGATGATCCGGAGTGGTCTTCTACAAAGATAGACGACGATCATGCGACGGTATATATAGAAGGATATATGCCCTATTATGGCGAGAATGTCCGGCTGGAATTCGCTTATGAAGAACTGGATGAGAGCACCATCAGTGGCAGCCTTGAAAGGATCGTTTTCCTAGACAGTATGGAGGCATATTCAAACGACATTGCATCGGCGCTGTTTTTGCAGCAAATGTACGAAAATACATAAACAGGGCAAAAGGATAGCCGGAAAAATGCCCCATCTGCTGGGCAAAACAGTAGATGGGGCGTATTTTGCGAGATTGTGCTTGTGGAAAGGAAATGTATATGGCCATGATGTACTGTCCATATTGCGGGCAACCAATCTTAGATGGCACAATCTATTGTGCTCATTGCGGAAAAGTATTGAGACCTACGTCCGTGAAAAATGATTTCGATTATAGACGAACAGGAAAACCCAGGAGACACGGCTGTTTATCGATTGCACTCCGAATACTTTTGCTGATCCTGCTGTTTTTATTTGTGGTGGGAAGCTGCAGCGAAAGTGCAAGGAGCAGCGAAGAAGCTTTTGACCAATACATGCAAGGTGTGTATGGCGGAGATCCAAAAAAGCTTGAAGGCTTATTTGTGAGCGAGATCGTTGCCCGGCAGCGAGGGCAAAATGATTTTGATATCCGCGATTCCATCCATGTAGAGGATATTCCAGCGAAGTTGGCAGAGCAGTATGGCTCTGATTATCAAATAACCTATCGGCTGCTTAGTGAACAGGAAGTACGCGGAGATAACGCTTTGCAGGGAATACATGTACTGCTTCAGCTTTCCGGTGATGATACACACTTTGATGCTGTCAGGTATTTGTATTATGAACTTGAGATTGAAGGAAGCAAGAGGAGTGATACAAAAATGGACGTTTTAATAGCAGCGGAAATAGGCGGATCCTGGTATATATTGGCGTGAAAAACAGATAAAGCGAGTGAATCCGCAGCGGGCTCAGCGGCCTGATTTATAGAGCAAACAAATTACCCCATTTGCCGGGGAGGACAGCTCCTCTGGCAAATGGGGTTTTGATATTAAAGCTTGCGCTTCCAATTCCGGCGGCTGTAGAGAATCCGCCGCACTTCCATGATGTCGCCTATGACAACGTAGAAGATCATAAAATTGCGCACTTGAATCCGGTAATAAGGATGCTGGCGCTCTTTGATAGAATGATAAGGCTCAAAAGATTCTGGACAGGTCAGCCGCTCCTGAATAGCGGCTTCGATATCGGAAACAAGGCGTTCCGCGGCGTCGGGATTCTTCAGATGAATGGCGATATAGTCAACGATTTCGTTGAGGTCGTATTCAAAAAGAGGCAGAAAGCGGAGTTTATACGTCTTTTGGTTCATGGATACGTCTCCTGACCCGGCTGAATACTTCCTCGGAAGAATAGCGCACATCCGAAAGAGCCGAAGCCCGATCGGCTTCCTCCAAAGCCAGTTCTACGGGATCAGTTAGTTGGGCGTACTGCTCAAGGCTCATCAGAACCATCGAGCCATATCCGTTTTTGGTCAGAAATACAGGTTCGCCGGATTTGAGTACGGTATCTTCGATCTCCGGAAATTTATTGCGAAGATCAGAAACAGGCCGAATGGTCGGCATAAGATCGCCTCCTTATCTGTATTTTATCATAATTTTATCATATTGACAATGGAAAATCATTGGGCAAAGAAAAAGGCACAGCCGCGCTGTGCCTCAGTTCTGGGATTGGTTTGTCATAGTGTCCAGGAATGCCGCCAGTGCCTTGCGCTGTTCGGGGGTCAGGCGCTCGATCTGGCGCAGCAGGCCGTCTTCGGCGGAATCCGCTTCTCCGGGCACGTCAAAGAAGGCTTTCATGGACAGGCCCAGCTCACCGCAGACCAGAGAGAGGTTCTCCACCGAGATGCCTTTCTCGCCCAGCTCTACAGCGCGCAGAAAGCTCTGGGAGATCCCGCAGCGGTTGGCCAGCCGGTTGGTGGTCCATCCCTTGGCCTCCCGCAGCTGTTTGATGCGGTTGCCGACATCCATTGTCATCCCTCCTTGTATGCTCCTACTGTAACAAAAAGAGAGTGCGATGTTTACATTTTTATAGATACATGGTATTCTTATAGTGAAAACTCTGTGAACTTTTGCCGCTATAAAGATAGTAACCGACAGAATCTGTCAAGAACGGCGCGGAGGAAGGGCGAAAAACAAGCGTTTCCCAAAAAATTTCGGAGATTTTTCCAAAATGACACTCAGTGTCCACCTGATTTGGTATAATTTTGCTATAATAAATTTGAAACCTTCATGCAAAAGGGAGGAATCATCGTGGAAACGATTGCGGAAGCAAAATCTACCCGATTACTTGAAATTTATGCGCGGCTGGTACACGGAGACGTCCTGAGCAAAGCAGCCCTCAGCCTGCAGTATCACGTTTCGGAACGGAGTGTCCAGAGGGACATGGAGTCTCTGCGGGCTTTTGTAGCCCACCAGGGCGTAGGGCAGGATGTTGTCTATGATTACAAGCAGAAGGGCTACCGCTTGATCCAGACCGATCCCAAGGGCCTGAGCAACAGCGAGATTCTGGCGGTGTGCAAGATTCTGCTGGAAAGCCGTTCACTTCGCAGGGACGAGATGCTGCCCATCCTGGAAAAGCTGGTGGAGTGTGCCGTCCCCGAACCCAACAAAAAATTGGTAGGGGAGCTGATCGCCAACGAATCGTTCCATTACATTCCGCCCCACCATGGCAAAGCTATTTTGCCCAACCTGTGGGAACTGGGCCAGGCGGTGCGGCATCAGCAGGTGGTGGAGATCGAATACGAGCGCATGAAAGACCACGAGCTGGTCAAACGCCGGGTGCAGCCGGTGGGCATCATGTTTTCGGAGTACTACTTCTACCTAACCGCCTTCCTGGAGGATAAAACCCACTTTGAAAACCCCGGCGACCTTTTCCCCACCATTTACCGCATCGACCGCATCGCGTCTTTCCAGGTGCTGGACGAACATTTCCGCGTGCCCTACCGCGACCGTTTCGAGGAAGGCGAGTTCCGCAAGCGGGTACAGTTCATGTACGGCGGCAAACTGCAGCACATCAAGTTCCGCTATACCGGCCCCTCCATCGAGGCCGTGCTGGACCGTTTGCCGACGGCGAAAATCGTGGAGGAGGCTGAGGACGGCTGGACTGTGGAGGCCGAGGTGTTCGGGAAGGGGATTGATATGTGGGTGAGGAGCCAGGGAGAGTATATTTCTGAGGTAGAAGAAAAGAAAGCATAAGGAATTTCTAAAACGCAAAGGAGAATGAAGAAAGTGTCGACTTGTAACTATGTATATGCTGTCGAAAAGAGTTTTGTAGCCGACCCGAAAGAACCCGTTCGGGACTCGATTTTCAAACAGTATGAAAGGGTTCTTGTAGAAAGTCTGATTACGTCTTTTGGACTGGATTTTCTTGTCCGAGATCGTGTTGGCGGCGATGTGGACACCATTCACAATGTGCGTCAGATTGGAAAAAACCCGGACATGGTCTATAAAAATAAGGCAAATGAAAGGGCATACGAAAACCGTGGGGAATATTCATCCACTGAGTATCACAGCGATCCGCGCTACAAAGAAATCAATCGTAAGGTAAGCGAACAGAAAAAGGCTGGCACTTTGAGGGATGCGTATACAGGAGAAAAAATTGCACGCAATGGGAAAACCGATCTGGATCATGTTAAGTCCGCAAAGGAAATTCACGATGATCCAGGCAGAGTTTTAGCAGGATTGAAGGGAACCGACCTTGCAAATAGCGAGGAAAACTTGAAACCAACAAACCCTCACACCAATCGCACCAAAAAGGCAAAATCCATGTCGGAATTTTTGGATCAACGTGGGGATGAATACACTGATGAGCAGAAAAAACGAATGCTTGAGATGGATGCAAATGCCCGTCGCAGCATAGATGCTAAAATCAATATAGCCTATTATACCAGTCCCCGCTTTGCGAAAGACCTGTCGCTGGCGGCTGGTACAGTAGGGCTTCAAATGGGCGTCCGGCAGGCGTTGGGATTTGTTTTTGCTGAGATGTGGTTCGCCGTCAAGGATGAGTTCCAGTTTGACGATGGCGGTTCCTTTGACCTTGGTGAATTTCTGGGGAAACTTGGCCGTGGTATTCAGCGAGGGTTCGAGAACGCAAAGCGCAAATTCCCTGCGCTGTTCGAAAAGTTTCTCAGTGGAACGGTTGGGGGTGCGCTGGCCAGTCTAACGACGACGCTCTGCAATATCTTTTTTACTACCGCCAAGAATGCCGTCCGCTTGATACGCCAGGCCTGGGCGTCCATTGTAGAGGCCTGCAAGGTGCTGTTTATCAATCCACAGAGCTATCCTTTTGGAGAACGGATGCGGGCTGCGGCTAAAATTCTTGCGACCGGTGCCAGCGTTGTGGTGGGTGTTTTGGTCAATGAAGCGGTTTCAAAAATCGTAACGCTGCCGGTCGTGGGGGAAGTTGTACCGGCTTTCTGCGGTGCGTTTGTATCCGGGATTATGAGCTGTACGATGCTCACTTTTTTTGGACAGGAGCGAGCTGGTCAACAAACTGGTGGCCTCTCTGAATAATCTCCGCACCGTTGAAGATGACATCAACTATTATAAAGAACAAGCCGCGTATTTTGAACATTATGCCGCTGAGCTGGAAAAGATCGACTTGGATGCTTTCCGCAAGGAGACGGCTATCTATAATCGTATTGCAGGTCAAATTACATCCATTCAGAGTGAGGAAGATTTGAACCAGGCCCTCAAGAAAGCCTATGAAATGTGTGGTCTGCCCTTGCCCTGGGCAGGGTATTCATCTTTTGATGCAGCTATGCGGGACCCTCATATGAGGCTGGTGTTTGGGTAATGTTTGTCTGTGACCGTTGCGGCGCGTGCTGCCGCCATTTGGAGTTGTCTCCGCTTTACAGAGAATTAGACCGCGGGGATGGTATCTGCAAATATTTATCCGGCAACCTGTGCAGCATTTATGAAAACAGGCCTCTTATATGCCGGGTGGATGCAAGCTATGACGCCTTTTTTAAGGACGTTATGAGCCTGGAAATGTATTATAAGCTCAACTACGAGTCTTGTAATAAATTGAAAAAACTATAAGGAGGAAATTTTATGCCATTACCGTTGATTTTGGGAGGACTGGCCGCTGTTGCAGGCGCAGCCGGCGTAGGCGCCGGCGTGCATGGGGCGGTCAAAATGAAAGAGGCAAATGACACTCAGAAAGCCGCGCAGGAAAGACACAATCGGAATCTGAAGCGGTTTGAACAGGAAAGCGACAAAACCAACCGTGAAATGGACAGCCTCGGTACATTGGAGCTGTCTATTTTGAAAGACTTCGATCAATTTTCGGAAGCGTTTGAGAAGATTCAGAACAAACCTGAATTTAAGGACTTGGCACATGAGAAATTTCAGATTCCACAGTATGACAAAGAAAAATTGAAAGAGGTATCCATTGGCGCAGGCGTATTGTTGGGCGGTCTTGGCGGTGCGGCGGCAGGCACAGCGGGCGGCTTTGCAGCTGCAGGCGCTACCACAGCTGCCGTGATGGCACTTGGGACAGCTTCTACCGGCACGGCTATTGCTTCTTTGAGTGGTGCCGCTGCTGTAAATGCAACATTGGCCGCGCTGGGCGGCGGCGCTCTTGCGGCTGGCGGCGGTGGTATGGCTCTGGGATCTGCTGTCCTGGGCGCGGCTACTTTGGGTGTTGGGCTATTGGTTGGCGGCGTGATTTTCAATATTGTAGGAGGCTCTATCTCTGACAAGGCAGATGAGGCGTGGGCACAGATGTTGAAAGCGGAAAAGGAAATCGACCGCATTTGCAGTTACTTGAAAGATCTGGCTGGCGCTGCGGATCAATACAAGGGTACACTCTTGAAAGTTCAGGCACTGTATGATTTGTACCTGCGTAAATTGCAGCATATCGTTATTTGGGAGGGCCGTACAGACTGGAATACTTACACCGTTGGCGAACAGGTAATGATTGAAAACACGGTACTGCTGGTAGGCCTGCTTTACAACATGTGTAAAGTTCAGCTCGTACTGAAGAGCGACAGCGAGAACGGTGTCAACCGTGTCAACCGCGCTGAGATTGATAAGAGCGTAACCAACGCAAAGCAGCTCACAGGTGAAATCCTCGAAAGAGAAGCCAGCATATCTTAAAAATATCTGGAGTCCTGATAAAGTTTAAATACACAAAAAGCAAAAAGAGGGCGGCGCTCCCTGAAAGAGTGCCGCTCTCTTTTTAATGACAGACCGCATAAAAAGCGGTATAATAAAAGCAATATCATTCAGGAGGTTTCACCATGCCCTCCCAAACCCGTGTTGTCCGTCTCTTACAAAATCACATCTACCCCACCTACCAGCTCTATGCCACCATGGCCAACAAGCAGACCATCCCAGTGGATGGTCTGCGTTTAGCCGCTCTCACCACCATGGAGTGGCTGCGGCAGCGGATGGGGGAGAACGCTCCATCCGAGCTGATCCAGCCAGCGCCCAGCCAATACAGGGAGGCGGGCGATGACTGTCTGCCATCGCTGCACACCAACCGGGGATATGCGATCGACATTGTATCCCGACCACAGGAGGGGGTGTGGAGCCTGCAAATCACAGAACCGGACCTGGGGTCGGAGCCAGGAAACCCAAGCCAGCGGCGGCAGGCCGTGCCGGGTCGGATCATTGAAACCAACATTGGCTTCTGCATCCAGGGCAAAACGCTGGAATGCGGCTTTCAGACCGTGATCTCAGATCCGGAGGGAAGCGGCCCGCCGGCGGAAGTCTACCGGCTGGCGGTGGTGCGGCGGCTGATGGAGAACCCGGCCTTTGGACTCAGCCACATTCTGCCCCTGAACGGCAGCGTGTCCAAACTTGACTCTGCCGCACAGGTGAAAAAGCTGGCCGCTCTGATGGATACCCGTGAGAACCAACTTCCAGCCGTTGTTTTTACATATCGGACGGAGAAGACCGAGCCCCTCCCGCAGCCCCGTACCGTTCTGGATGTAACGCCAAGCCCGGCCGTTTCTTCGTGGTCCCGGCCTGGTATGAGCCATGAGGCGCTTTTCCGCGAGCTGGCCGTCGGGGACAAGCCTGCGCCCAAAGCTACGCTCCCTTACGATGCCGCTGCTTTTGCCGAAAAGATGAAGGGCTTCTGCCGCACCTATACGCTGGATGCCGGCCTTTTGTCCGTCTTGGGGGAGGCATCTGGCTGTAAGCCACAGCCAGGAGACGTGGTGTTTTGGCAGCCTGCCCGGTTTGGGGACAAGGCGCAGATTTTCCCCTATAAACCCTCGGCCAAAGAGAGGGAAAAGAATCTGGAAGCGCTGTTTCAGGCTGGATATACGTTTCCCCGTGATAGGGATTGGGATTTTGGGCACATTGAGTTTCTGTCCGCTGCGCGGGAGAATTTGCTGCATGAAACCGCCAGGATGATGGAGGAATCCCGGGCGGTGTCCGACGAATGGTCCCAGAAGTTCACCCAACTGGAGCTCTCTTATAAAGCGGAGCTTGTGAAAAAGGATACGGAAACCGCGAATCTGCGCAAACAGATCGAGCGGCTGCGCGCCTATGAAGTCCAGCTCGAAAAAGAAAAGAATCAGCTTGTCCGGGAGCTCGAACAGGAGCGCCGCAACTGCAAACTGCAAATCCAGGCGCGGGACGGCGAGGTCGCCTATCTGGAACGCAAGCTGACCCGCCCCCAGAAGCACACCGACGTGGTGGAATGGGCACGGCAGACGTTTGCGGACCGGCTCGTCATGCACAAGCGCACCGAGACGCTGATGGACAAAAAGACCGCCTGGGGCGTCGATTTGGGTCTGCTCTGCGATGCGCTGGACTTTCTGGCCACCGATTACTGGGATTACCGATTTGACCGGCTGCCGGTGGAGGAAATGAACCGCCGGTGTTCGGCCAAGTATGGCCGGCCTTTCGATGTGACGAAGCTCGGGGATCTGACCATTGAGTTCACCCCGGGCGAGTACAAGGTCAAGTACAAGATGACCGACACCGAAAAAGCCCGCGAATATGCCCTCAACTGGCATCTCAAGGTGGGCAACGACCCGGAAAACCTGCTGCGTATCTACTTTTTCCCGGATGACAAGGCCCAGAAGCTGGTGATCGGCTCGATGCCGGAGCACCTGCGGGCCGTGCAGATCCGGTAAAATTCTGGTGCTTGCCTTTGCGGCAGGCGCTTTTTCAGAAAATCATGTTGTAAAAAGAACTGGACTATTACAGGGTGGACATATAGCTGTCCATCCTGCTCTTTATACTGGGGACACAAACGAGAGATCAACCCACAGATGGAATAGCCGTATTTGCCTTTGCAAGAGGGCCGGCAGGCTGCTTTCTTTCTGTCGTTGACATGTGGAAGATTCTCCGATACAATAAAACCAGCAAGGAGAGAAGGTAGTGCAATGGCAAAACGGGATAGCCTTGATTTTCGCGCGGACCTGATGAGCGGTGATATTGTTGTGGCAGGGTATATTCGAGCCCGTCATGTGGAGCCTGTCTGCCCGGAGTTGCTGCCCCTTTGCTTCCAGCGGGGTGGGGATGTGGCCGACTGGCTGGCGCACCGTGCCATTGACGCGCACCGTACCCATTCCCGGCTGCTGAAGAAGGTTCTGCGGCTGAAAGAGCGGGATGACATCAGCACAGCGCTGCACTTCAATGCTGCGACCATCACCGACAACTATTGGATTCGGCCGGAAGGCAGCGGGCTGACCTGGGAACAAGTGCGCTTCCATGAAAATGATTTTGCGGACCTTGCTTTGTCTGGCAAGCTGTCCGATTTCTCCAAAAGCCCAGCCGTACCCCCGAGCTGACCAACACCGGCAGCTTTGAAAAATGCTGGCGTTATGAGGACGGCGCCTGGTGGATGTACAAGGCCGGCACCGATGCGGAGCGGTTTTCGGAACTGTTTGTCTATGAGCTGTGCAAGGCGTTGGGCTTCCCGGTAGCAGAATACCAAAATTGTACCCCTTATATCCGCACCAAAGATTTCACCGGCGGAAAGCTGAACTTTGAACCTGCGGCCTATCTGGTGGGGGATGATGAGGACTATGAAATCAACTACCAGACTTTTCTGCGGTTTGGGCAAGAGGTAGCGGACCGATATGTGGAACTGCTGTTGATGGACACCATCTGCCGCAATGCCGACCGGCATACCTATAACTATGGCCTGCTCCGGGACCAAAAGACCGGCAAGGTGGTATCGCTTGCCCCCAACTTTGACAATAATATTGCCCTTATCAGCGGCGGGATGGACGATGGCCCACGCCGCCCCGACCTGCTGACCGAGCTGCTGGAAGAATTTGAGGCGGCCACCGGGGCCGTTGCAAGCTATGCGGCCCGGCACGCGGTCCCGTTTTTGACGCCGGAGCTGATTGCACAGTGCTGTGAGAAAACAGATATTCCGGTGGATGTGGAGTATATGCAACAATTTGTGCTGGCTGGGTGGAATATGACGCCGCTGGCCAAAAGATGAAGAAAACATTGGCGCTTGCCTTTGCGGCAGGCGCTTTTTGATTGTGTATACTTGACGGTCTGGCGGCTTCATGGTAAAGTGAAAGAAACGAACAACACCGGAGAGGAGGCAGCGAAGATGCGCAAGAAACTGCCGGTCGGGATTGAGAATTTCGAGGAATTTTCAAAAGAAAATTTCTACTATGTCGACAAGACCATGTTCATCACAGAGCTTCTGCAAAACTGGGGGAAGGTAAACCTTTTTACCCGCCCCCGTCGCTTTGGCAAGACTTTGAACATGAGCATGCTGAAGTGTTTTTTTGAGATCGGCACAGACAAGAGCTTGTTTGACGGTCTGAAAATCGCAGAAAACAGAGAGCTGTGTGCGGAATACCAGGGGCAATTTCCAGTGATCTTCATCAGCCTGAAGAGCGTGGACGGCCTGACCTTTGCATCCGCAGCGGCGGCACTGCGCACGGTGATCGGCAGAGAAGCCTCGCGCTTTCAGTTCCTGCGGGATAGCGATAAGCTGTCCAAAGAAGACCGGGAAAGCTATGAAGCGCTGATCCATGTTGACAAGGGATTGTACGACATGAAAGATGAGCTATTGGCAGGAAGTCTCAAAAATCTTTCCCAACTGCTGGCCAAGCATTATGGCCGTCAGGTGGTTTTGCTGATTGACGAGTATGATGTGCCCTTGGACAAAGCCTTCCAGGCCGGGTACTACGATGAGATGGTGTCCCTCATCCGCAATTTGTTTGGCAACGCCCTCAAGACAAATGATAATCTCCAGTTTGCGGTCCTTACGGGCTGTCTGCGCATCTCGAAAGAGAGCATCTTTACCGGGCTGAACAACCTCAAGGTGCATACGATTGCAGATCCCCGCTATGAAGAATATTTTGGTTTTACTGACGAGGACGTGGACGAAATGCTGGCCTTTTATGGCCTGACCTCCCACAAGCAGGTAATGCAGGATTGGTACGACGGCTACACCTTTGGCAAGGTAAGCGTCTACTGCCCTTGGGATGTGATCAACTACTGCGACCTGCTGCGGGCCGACCCGGAGGCCGAGCCGGAAAACTACTGGGCCAACACCAGCGGCAACGGCATCATCCGGCGGCTGCTCAAAAAGGCGGATCAGACCACCCGGGACGAGGTGGAGCAGCTCATCAACGGCGAGACCATCGTCAAAACCGTCCGGCAGGAGCTGACCTACCGGGACATTGAGGACTCCATCGACAACATATGGAGCGTGCTGTATTCCACCGGCTACCTGACATCCAGAGGCCGGCTGCCCGGCAAACAGATGAAGCTGGCCCTTCCCAACCGGGAGGTGCGGGAGCTATTCATTGACCTGGTGAAGGATTGGTTTAGAGAGGAAACGCGGGCCGATACATCCCGCATCAACCGCTTCTGCGCGGCGTTTCCGAAAGGGGACGTGGCTACCATTCAGGATATGCTCCACGATTACCTGTGGGATTCCATCAGCGTGAGGGACACGGCGGTGCGAAGCAATATGAAGGAAAACTTCTACCACGGAATGCTACTGGGTTTGTTGCAAAGTCAGGGAAGCTGGATTGTCCGCTCCAATGCGGAGACGGGCATTGGGTACAGCGATATTTCGGTAGCCACGCCGGAGCGGCTGGGGATGGTCATCGAGCTGAAATACGCCGAGGACGGCAATCTGGAAGCCGCCTGCGCCAAAGCTCTGGCTCAGATCGAGGAGAAAAAGTACGCCGAGGCCCTGCGCCGCCGCGGGATGAAAACCATCCTGAAATACGGCATTGCCTTCTGGGAAAAGGAGTGCCAGGTGGTGCTGAAATCGTAATGTTGGCAAGCTTATTTTGTGATGAAAACGCTGATAAAATCAGTTGTAAGGGCACATTGCAATGCTTTTATACCATGGCAGTAAAGTGATCGTAGAATCACCTGAAATTCGGGTTCAGAAATACAATAAGGATTTTTATTTTGGTTTCTATTGTACGTTGCTCCCGGAACGGACTATCCGCTGGGCTACTCGATTTGATGGTGTGGGCTATCTGAATGAGTATCTTTATACGCCGGATGAAAGCCTGAAGGTCAAACGTTTCCCTGAAATGACAGAGGAATGGCTGGATTTTATTGTACAATGCCGCTTGGGCAAGTCTCACGACTACGATATTGTGGAAGGCCCGATGGCAAATGACACCATTTTCAACTATATGCAGAACTTTGTGGATGGGAAGATCAGCCGGGAGGCATTTTGGGCTCTGGCAAAATTCAAACATCCTACCCATCAGATCAGCTTCCATACAGCTCGTGCCTTGACAACGTTGTCCTTTGTGAAAGGAAGTGTGGTACGAAATGAAAAATAACAGCGCCCTCTTTTACACTTGCAGCCTGCTTGAGTTTATAGGCCGCAGGCAGGAGTTAAAACGGTCTGAACTGGTGCGTTTTCTGGGGAGCGCAACGATCGACCACATTTATCGTTACGCAGACATTTTCCACTGCGAGCCGATCGAGAAAACCGCCGATGATTTTGTTGCAAATTATAATATTCCCAGCGGTGACTTTGACAACGTAACCGCTTGCCGCTACACCGTGCCCGACTATTGGGATATTGGTGAAGTATACGAACGCTTGATTGAGGACGTTTGCGGCGATGACGAAGGACGCATCATAGAATGCCTGATGGAAGTCTATACCTCCTGGATGGATGCTGTTATTTCAGATTACAACACCGATTTTTATTATCAGTCCCGGGAGTATATCTACGAGTGCTACAAAGAAGGCAAAGTGCTTGCGTAAAACCAGACAAAAGTAAAAGGCTGTATGCAGATACCAAAACTGCATACAGCTTTTTGCTTAAGAAATCAAACTCCCGCCTTGCCGCAAAAATTCCAGCAGGTCTTTTTTACGGATGCGCCAGGCAGCTCCCATCCGAAAGCCGGCCATTTTCCCTGATCGGAGCAGGTTGTAGATCGTGTTGACGTGAACGCAAAGAGTATCTGCGGCCATAGCGGGCGTCAGGATGCTGGGCAGGCCATCCAGATCATCTTCGTCAATATCAGAATAGTACATGAAGATCGCCTCTTTTCTGTGAGGGAAGTCGCGTGGTGTAAAGCTGCGTGTGGATTCACTTAAAGGCACTTCCTTCACAATGATTTTATGATTTTGTTCAGGGCCCGTTGTGAGGCGATGCGGCGAAATGTGTATCTTGTAGGAGTCTGTTATCATGCCGCACAAGGCGGTTTTGCGAAAGATTACAGTTGTGGGAGGTTTTATAGAGACGTGTTTGGAATTGCGTTTTACTGTGCGTGTTTTTTCAGCCAGTAAAGCAAGATACCTACATATTCCATCTTTACTGCTTCATTCTGCAAACATTCCAACTCACGTTTGCAATATGCCTGAATGTTGCCTGTGGGGTACTTCCTTTTAATGTGATCCAATAAAGCCTGCAGTGCCTTTTTGCGGTTTTCTTTAAGGCGGCGTTTATCACAATCCGAGTTGAGATTGAGAGTATCGTTCAAATCGTGCTGAACTCTGGCATCGTTGGAATAGATGGTACCGTCACGTTTATATTGAATCGTTGCAAGCGTGTCGGGCTTCAGCGGATTGACGTAGAGCGGGGTATTCCCTCGGTGTGCGTCACAGGTTTTATTGCGATTTGATTGGGCATCTCGGTTCCCGCTGCACACGGCAAGCATATTGCGGTAATCAAGCGCTTGGCCGGGTTCGACACTTTGAGGAGAAATATGTTCAATGGTTGCCTTGACTGCTCGTTTGGCATCGCTTTCCGGAATGCGTCGCATACAGTAAGCACAGATATAGCCTTGCTCCTGCATCAAGCTGTCCAGGACGACCGAATAAACATCCTCTGGGGAACCATCTGGAGCAGTTTTTTCGGTTGGGGCACCGTGCATATCCTGATAGCTCGCATGGGGAAGCTGACGGTATTCGGTCAGTTCGCGAGGCTCCCGCTTCTTTTGAATCCATATCATAGTTAGCCCTCACCGCTGTTCCAAATCCAGGGCAATTGTACAGGCGGTCAACTCCGGGTCATCGGGGGCGACGATTTGCCTGAGCGCCTCTAAAATACGTCTTGCTTCATGGAGACGCCCGTTATCAAGAGCATCGTTGAAGGCTTGGAAAGTCTGTTCTACCGATGTAGGCCGGGAGGGTGTATCCATAACAGCATGCAGAATCCCGTTGGAATCCCAGCCGTAGACTTTGTAAGGTTCTACGATGACATTGTCGGCAGTCTGTTGGAGGCCGAACAGGTTATAGCTGTTATCTGCTTCGCTTAGGACCTGGGGCGAATGCGTCGTGATGATGAATTGAATGTTAGGAAAAGTTGATCTTAACGTTCCTAGAATTTTGCGCTGCCAGGATGGATGCATATGCAGCTCGATCTCATCGATCAGCACAAGACCTTCTCCCTCCAATGGGTTTTCCCGTTTGGGATTGGCCATAGCGATTCTGCGGGCCAGGTCTCCAAAAAGAGCCAGCGTACATTTTTCACCGTCTGAGAGATTGTCAACCCGGATTTCCAGGCCATTCTTTTGGACGGTCATCCGCAGGGGATTGCGCCGGACCCGCAGGTCGGATACGCCGTCCAACATGGCACAGACCGCAGTGCGGACGCATGTCAGCGAGGCGTCTTTATAATCCAGATTGCGGCTTTCAGCTTTCATCTCATTTTCCAGATCCTCCTGATTTCGGAACCACTCGAAGAAGGTGCGAAAATCAAGGTTGCTTTCGCTGGCGCGCTCCAAAGCGCCCAACTGCGAAAATTCATGCCGGCTACGGATGCGCAGAGGGATATCCAGCACCGACCGGTTGGTACCGTAATTTACAAAGACTGGCATATTGTGCGGTTCATCCTCGGGAAGATAGGCGGCCACAAATTCCTTCACGATGGAATCATAATCTTTCTGGGTGACAGATACCGGACGTTTGCCCGGCTGTGCTTTGATATAGTTTTTCTGCAGCGCAAAGTGTTTCCCGTTCATGTTAAGTTCTGCTGCCAGATTCATATCTTTATAGCCGGCATGAACAACATCTGCATTCAAAGAGCGAAAGGAAGTGCTTTGTGCGTTGTTAAGCCGGTTGATAACCGGCCAGAGCAGGTAATTGATGGCAGAGAGCACGGTAGACTTGCCTGCGCCATTGACGCCAAACAGAACCGTGCTTTTTCCATTCAAATGCAATTCAAGAGATTCGAAACCTTTGAAATGCTGCACGTAAAGATCGGTGAGTCGCATCGGCTGCACCCCTTTCTGATGTGATGATGCATCACCAACTGATACAAATATCATATCATGGAACAGAAAGCTTTACAAGCGGCTTTGCGCAAAAAGTTCCCCCGCAGTGGGATACTCCCAGCCCGCCGCAGGGGAGTTTCATCTTTTCTTACAAATCAATTCTGATACGTCACTTTATACACCATGTAAACCGTCTGTATTTATGACGTCCTTGTGCACCGTCGATTTGCTATAGCCGAAGGCGGCGGCCGCGGCGCGGACGGTGGCGCTGTGCTGCACGATGTACTCCCCCAGCAGGACGGCCCGCTGGACGGGGTCGCCTTTCATCATACCCATCCCTCCCCGCAGGGCGCAGCGAAACAGGTGGTGCGGATACGCCCTGGTCTTTCTAAAAGGTATGCGGGACGGGCGGAGGGTATGAGCCCGGAGAGGGAAAATGCAGAAATCGCGGCGCGGGGCTTGACAAGGGTGAACTTGTTGGTTATAATGTACTTAGTCAATCAGTACAATACAGCACAAAGGAGGGCCGCGGTGGAGATCATCATCAGTTCCAACACCGGCAAGCCGATCTATGAGCAGATCACCTCCCAGATCAAGGCCAAGATCATGAGCGGCGAGCTCAAGACCGGCGACCCCATCCCGTCCATGCGGGCGCTGGCAAAGTCCATCCACGTCAGTGTCATCACGGTGCAGAAGGCCTACGAGGACCTGCAGCGGGACGGCTTCATCGAGACGACGGTGGGCCGGGGGAGTTTCGTATCGGCACAAAACAAGGACTTCTATCAGGAGGAGCAGCAGCGGCAGGCCGAAGAACACCTGCAGGCCGCCGCCGAGATCGCCCGCACCAGCGGGATACCGCTGGCCGCGCTGATTGACGTCCTGACCATGTTTTACAAGGAGGAATGAGCTGTGGACACCCTACTGGAAGTAAAGGACCTGACCAAGACTTATCCCGGCTTTAAGCTGGATCACGTGTCGTTCACGGTGCCCAAAGGCTGCATCATGGGCCTGATCGGCGCCAACGGCGCGGGCAAGAGCACCACCATCAAGGGCATTCTGGGGCTGCTCCGCCCCGAGGAAGGGCGCGCGGCCTTCTGGGGGCAGACCCTGACGGAGGCCCCCGCCCTCAAGGAGGACATCGGCGTCGTCTTTGACGGGCTGAACTTCTACGAGACGCTGACCCCCGCCAAAGTGGGCAACATCCTGCGGGCGGCCTACCGCCAGTGGGACGACGGGCTCTACAAACAGTATATCCAGCGCTTTGATCTCCCCCTGGACAAGGAGATCAAGGGCCTGTCCAAGGGGATGAAGGCCAAGCTGGGCATCACGGCGGCGCTGGCCCACCGGCCCCGCTTCCTCATCCTGGACGAGGCCACCAGCGGCCTGGACCCGGTGATGCGGGACGATATGCTGGACGTCTTTCTCGAGTTCGTGCAGGACGAGGAGCACGGCATCCTCATGTCCTCCCACATCACCACCGACCTGGAAAAGGTGGCCGACTACATCACCTTCATTCATGAAGGAAAGGTGCTGTTCACCCGCCCGAAGGACGAGCTGCGCTATCAGTGGGGCATCGTCCGGTGCGGGGCGGCGGTCTTTGGCCGGATGGACCCCGCCGGGATGCTGGCCTGGCGGAAAGAGGCCTACCAGTACGACGTCCTGGTGCCCGACAAGGAGGCGGCCCGCCGCCGGTACAAGGACGCGGTGGTGGACGACGCCACCATCGACGACATCCTGCTTTTATATGTGAAAGGGGAGCGCTCCAAATGAAAAGCCTGCTGCTGAAAGACCTTTATAATATCAGCTATAACGCCAAGGCGATGCTGCTCATCATGGTGATCATGACGGCGGCTGTTGTGCCTACGGCGGGCGCGATCCCGCAGATGGCGGGATTTACGATCCTGTGGGCCATGATGGAAGTGACCACCTTTACCTTTGACGAGACGTCAGGCTGGACGGCCTATGCCCTTGTCCTGCCGCTGCGGCGCAGCGACATCGTCCGGGCCAAATTCGTGGTGCTGGCCATTTTCTGCACAGTGGGCGTTCTGCTTGGCCTGGCAGTGAGCGGCGCGGCCTCTTTCCTGATGGGCGGCCGCCTGCCGGAGGAAAACGGCCCGCTGGTCCTGCTGGCATCGGTGCCGGTCATTTGGGCCATTGCTTTTGCCATGGGCAGCACGTCCATTCCGCTGGCCTTCCGCTTCGGGGCTGAAAACGCCCGCATCCTGATCGTAGTGGCCTTCGTCGTCCCGATGGTGATCTTCGTCGGCCTGGCCGGCGCGCTGAGCATGGCGGGCGTCACCCTGAGCAATGGGCAGGCCATCGCACTGTTCTGTGCCTCGCCTCTGGCGGCCCTGGCCTGGGGCGCGCTCATGTACCGCGTCGCCTGCGGCGTCTTCGCTAAAGCGGAGTGCTGAGGCGGCCGCCCCCTGAAATCCCTACAAAAGCTACAATTTCTACAGTTTTGATACCCCCTCTGGACGCTGGAATAGCTCTGGAGGGGGTGTTCATTTTGTAGGAATTGTAGGGATTGTAGCGTTTGCTGTTAGGCTCGCCAGCCGGTTGCCCTCTCCGTCACAGTCCGCTTACGCGTCCTGTGCCACCTCTCCCACGGGGCGAGGCAAGAGCACGCCCGTGGGTAGCGGTCAGGCGATGGTAAGGCAAACTTGCTCACGTCTTCGCCTTACCACTCTGTTTGCCGGGATTGACGGTGGTACACTTGGCTCCCCCCGCGGGGGAGCTGGCGAGCGAAGCGAGACTGAGAGGGCTAAAGAACCTTCTCTTTTCCGCAAGAAAAGTGCGCGCAAAAGGACGCGCTGTCCCGCCCGGCGGGGCGGTGGTATCCTGTGTGTATCAAACAAACACACAGGAGGTAAACCTTATGTACTCAGATGCAGACTTTTGCAATTACATCCAGCAGGCCGCCGGAGAACAGCTGCTGTCGGCCAAGGCGTTCGCCTACTGCTTTATCGCGGCGGATGAGGAGGAGCGGCAAAAGCGGCTGGGCTTTCTGCAGGCTGCCGCCTGCGGCGACCCCCATCCGGCGGACAGCTCCATGCCGGGAAAGGGGCTGGACCCGGCCCTGTTCGAGCAGGCCCGCGCCCGCTGGGAAAGCGAATGGAAGGCCGACCCCAAAGGCTTTACCGACTGCGCGCTGTCGGGCAGCCTGTGGCAGTCGGCAGCGGTGCTGCGGGTGCGGCAGCTGCCCCGGCTGCGCTATGTAGCAGAAGGGCTGCTGCCCCAGGGCCTGGTGCTGCTGGCCTCGCCGCCCAAATACGGCAAGAGCTGGCTGGCGCTCGACCTGTGCCTGTCGGTAGCAAGCGGCAAGCCCTTTCTGGGCCGGCCCTGCCAGCGCGGCGAATGCCTGTACCTGGCACTGGAGGACGGCGAACAGCGGCTGCAAAGCCGGATGTCCCGGCTGCTGGGCGACCAGCCTGCCCCCGCCGGCCTGTTCTACCAGACCAAGGCCGTCAGCCTGGACAACGGCCTGCTGACCAACCTTGACTTCTTCGCCGTCAAGTATCCCCGCGCCCGGCTGATCGTCATCGACACTTTGCAGAAGATCCGGGGCGAGGAACGGACTTCCAGCAGCGTTTACGCGGCCGATTACGCAGTGATGGGCCAGCTCAAGGAGTTCGCCGACCGGCACGGCATCTGCCTTTTGCTGGTGCATCACCTGCGCAAGATGAGCGACGATGCCGACCCCTTCAACCGCATCGCGGGGTCGAACGGCATCTTCGGCGCGGCGGACGCGGCTATGGTGCTGGCGCGGAGCAAGCGCTCCGACCCGCGCACCACCCTCAGCCTCACCGGCCGGGACGTGGAAGAACAGGAACTGATTCTGACCTTTGACAAGGCCCGCTGCCGCTGGCAGGTGCTGGGGGACGCCTGCGAGGTGGAAGCCCTGGACGAGCAGGCCGCCTACGACGCCGACCCCCTGGTCGTGACCATCCGCCATAAGCTGGACGAGGGCGGCGGCCGCTGGCAGACCGGCGGCATGGGCATCGTGGAAGCCTGCCGCCAGCTGTGCGGCGAAGGCCCGGCCACCGGCCAGGAGGCCGCGGCGCTCCTGAAGCAGCTGGCCCCCCGCCTGAAAGAGCGTGACGGCATCGCCTGGCACTGCCGCACCACCGGCACGTCGGGCCGCCGCCTGCACCTGTTTGCCCGGATGAAGGCCGCGCCGGTTTCAAACCGCACGATTTCTACAAAATGAACACCCCCTCCCGTGCTCTCCAGCGGCCGGAAGGGGGGAGCAGAATTGTAAGGATCGTAAGGTTTGTGGAGCGCTCCTTTTAGGCGCGCCTGGCGGTTGCCCTCTCCGTCACAGTCCGCTTGCGCGTCCTGTGCCACCTCCCCCACCGGGGGAGGCAAGAGCACGCCCGTGGGTGTCGGTCAGGCGGTGGTAAGGCAAACTTGTTCGCGCCTTCGCCTTACCACTCCGTTTGCCGGGTTTGACGGCGGTACACTTGGCTCCCCCCGCGGGGGAGCTGGCGCGAAGCGCCTGAGAGGGGAGCAAGCAGGCGAGCCTGCAAGGACCAACATTCCAAACCTCACGATTTCTACAAAATGAACACCCCCTCCCGTGCTCTCCAGCATCCGAAGGGGGTATCAAAACTGTAAGGATCGTAAGGTTTGCAAGCTGCGCTCAGTCGTCCACCTTGCGCAGGCCGATGACGTCCGACACCGGCAGCGAAAAGCAGATCGCGCCGGCTTTGGTGCCCGCGCCGGTGGTCTTGTTGATGGCGGACATGATGGCCGCCTTCTGGCGGGCGGGGGCCACGATGTAAAGGATGTCCTTTTCCTCGGCCAGTGACACGCCGAAGAACTTTTCCGCCTGTTTGGTGCCGGTGCCGCGGGCGTGCAGCACCGTGCCGCCCCCCGCGCCGGCGGTGCGGGCCGCGTCCATGACGGCGTCGGAATAGCCCGCGTTCAGCACCGCGATGATGAGCTCGTGCTCGAACTGCAGGTCGGGCGCGCCGCCTGTGGGGGTCTTGTTTCCGGTCAGATATGCCAAGGTCCTACCTCCTGCTACGCTCTTGATGGGCACGGTCAGCATGATGCCGTTGCCCGGTATGTCCATGTAAAGTTTGCGCTTGGCCGCGCGGATCAGCTGGCGGGTGCTCTCAGCGGTAGCCACCGTCGAGACGATGGCCTTCTCGGTGTTGGACAGCCCGTAGATGGAAAGCTGCTCGCTGGTGGCGGTGCCCTTGCCCAGCATGATCAGGCCCATGTTCAGCTCAAGGCTCTGGAACAGCCCGGCCAGCTCCTGGATCTGGTCGCGGTCGGTGATGCTGATGACGTAATTCAGTTCCATTCAGGCCACCTCCTCCCACAGCTCGATGATCTCGTCGTCGGCGTAGGCCGGCAGCGGCGCGGCCGCGGCAGGCGCCACCGAGCGGCGCAGCTTGATGACGTAGATGGCGCCCATGATCTGGACGGTGATCAGGGGCATCATGGCCACCAGGGCCACCAGGCCGAAGGCGTCGGTCGTGATGCTGCCGCCCAGCGCGTCGCACGCGCCCATGGCAAAGGGCAGCATAAAGGTGGCGGTCATGGGGCCCGAAGCCACGCCGCCCGAGTCGAACGCGATGGCGGTGAAGATGGGGGGCACCACGAAGGTGAGGGCCAGGGCGATCAGGTAGCCCGGCACCACAAAGTAGAGGATGGGCAGGCCGGTCAGCACGCGGATCATGGCCAGGCCGTTGGCGGTGGCCACCGCGATGCACAGGCTCAGGCCCATGGCCTTGGCCGAGATGGCGCCGCTGGTCAGGTCCTCCACCTGCTTGTTCAGCACATGGACGGCGGGCTCGGCGTTGATGATGTACCAGCCCATCAGCACCGCCAGGGGGATCAGCAGAAGGCCCATGCCCTGGCGGACCATCTCGCCGCTCAGCACATAGCCCAGCGAGGCAAAGCCCACGTTCACGCCGGTCAAAAACAGCACCAGGCCCACATAGGTGTACAGGATGCCCACCGCGATGCGGGCCAGCTGGGGCGCGGGCAGCCGCAGGGTGGCCAGCTGGAACAGCAAAAAGAACACGAAGATGGGGGCCAGCGCCGTCAGCACCTCCAGCATATATTCGGGGATGGCCTCGATGTAGCTCCAGCCGATGTGGGTGGACTGCGCGAACTCCTCCACCGCGATGGTGGTGGAGCCGGTGCTGTCCGGGTAGATAAGGCCCAGCAGCAGCACGGCCAGGATGGGCCCCACCGAACACAGCGCCACCAGGCCGAAGCTGTCGTCCTTGGCCTTTTCGTCGCTGCGGATGGAGGCGACGCCCACGCCCAGCGCCATGATGAAGGGCACGGTCATGGGCCCGGTGGTGACGCCGCCCGCGTCAAAGGACACCGACAAGAAAGACGGGTCGGACAAAAACGCCAGGATGAACACCACGGCGTAGAAGGCCAGCAGCAGCCACCGCAGCGCGACGCCCAGCAGGATGCGCACCATGCACACCATTAAGAACAGGCCCACCCCGATGGATACGGCCCACACCAGCACCGTCCGGTCGATGCCGGGCACATAGGTGGCCAGCACCTGCAGGTCCGGCTCGGACATGGTGATGACCACCCCCATGATAAGGCTGATGGCGAGGATGAGCAGGATGTTGCGGGACTTGGTCAGCCGGGCGCCCACCAGGTTGCCCATCTGGCTCATGGACTGCTCCGAGCCCAGGGTGAACAGGGCCATGCCCGCGATGATCATGCCGGTGCCCACCAGGAAGGCCAGCATCAGCCCCGACCCTACCGGCACAAAGAACAGGCACAGCACACTGACGATCAGCGCGATGGGCAAAACGGAGTCTACAGCCTCCCGCAGCTTTTCGACGAGTACGTTTTTCTGGATCAATTCATTGCTCCTTTCTTGAAAATTTGCGTATTGCTTAGGTAAAGTATAACATACTTTGGGGTGGGAGGCAATTCAAAATCGCCAAAACTTTCAAAATATTGCTAAAGCGTCCGCACTTTGTCTAAAGGTAAGCCGGCCCTGCGCAGCAGGCAGAAATGGGTCCCCCCTAATTAGAAAAAAGGCTCTTGACACGCGGGGCGGCCTGTGGTAAAATCATCGGGTAAAGAAAGCAGCTACGGCCATGCCGCGCTCGCCTTGCGGGTCCAGAGGACCCCGGGCCATAACAGAGCAAGCCCCCAGGGGCTGTGTTTTTGTATGGATCAGTGCGCGGCTGCCCGGCAACGGGTGGCCGCGTTTTCTATGTTGACTTGATGGATCATTGTTTGGAGGTGTATCAACAATCGCTACCACCGGGAAATCGAAGGAACTCGAGATCAACGGTCAGATTCGTGACCGTGAAGTCCGCCTGATCGGCGCGGACGGCGCACAGAAGGGCGTCGTCACCATCCAGGCGGCCATGCGCGCTGCGGAGGAAGCCGGGCTGGATCTGGTCAAGATCGCGCCCCAGGCCAAGCCCCCCGTGTGCAAGCTGCTGGACTACGGCAAGTACCGTTTTGAGCAGCAGAAGAAGGAGAAGGAAGCCAAGAAGAACCAGAAAGTGGTCGAGGTCAAGGAGACCCGCCTTTCGCTCAATATTGACACCAACGACTTCAACACCAAAGTGACCCAGTCGGCCAAGTTCCTCGCCGCCGGGCACAAGGTCAAGGCCTCGATCCGTTTCCGTGGCCGCGAGATGGCGCACAGCGCCCTGGGCGCGGACGTGCTCAAGCGCTTTGCCGCCGCCCTGCCCCAGGCGTCGATGGACAAACCGCCGGTCCTGGAAGGGCGCACCATGTCCATTCTGTTGACCCCGAAACCCAATAAGGACTGATTTTAGGAGGATACCGAAAATGGCTAAGATGAAACTCAAGACCCATTCCGGCGCAAAGAAGCGCTTTAAGCTCACCAAGAACGGCAAGATCAAGCGCGGCCACGCCTTCCGCAGCCATATCCTGACCAAGAAGACCACCAAGCTCACCCGCGGCTACCGTCAGCCCTGCTATGTGGACAGCACCAACGCCGCCACCCTGAAGCGGATGCTGCCCTACGGCTGAGCGCGTGTGACACCCAAACAGACATTACCCGATCGTTAAAAGGAGATAGAAAAAATGGCACGTATCAAAGGCGCAACGATGACCCACAAACGTCGCAAGAAGATGCTCAAGCTCGCCAAGGGCTTCTACGGCTCCAAGAGCAAGCATTTCAAGATGGCCAAGCAGCAGGTCATGAAGAGCGGCAACTACGCTCTGGCCGGCCGCCGCATGAAGAAGCGTCAGTTCCGCAACCTGTGGATCTGCCGCATCAACAACGCTGTCCGTCCCCTGGGCATGAACTACTCCACCTTCATGGCCGGGCTGAAGAAGGCGGGCATCGAGCTGAACCGCAAGATGCTCAGCGAAATGGCGATCAACGACCCCGGCAGCTTCGCCGCCCTGGTCGAGACTGTGAAGAACGCCTGATAAAACCAGAACCCAGACGCCCGCGCGTATACGCGGGCGTCCATTTTGTATGTGTTGGAATGCAGCAAGGCCCTGAACGCCTGGCAGGCAGACAGAACAGGGCCCACGCCCTGCCGCGGCACACCGCCCGGCGGGACGGCCCTGTTTTTGTTTTTGCGCACAGCCGCCGGAGGACGCTATGGAAAAGATCACCAGCCGGGACAACGCCCGGATCAAATACGCCTGCAAGCTGGCGGCCAGCGCCGCCTTCCGCCGCAGCGAAGGCCGCTTTTTTGCCGAGGGGCGCAAACTGTGCCCCGAGCTGGCCCGGGGCGCGGCGCTGGAAACGCTGTTTTGCACCGCCGCCGCGGCCGAAAAGTGCCCGGAACTGGCGTCGCTGCCCGGCGAGCACTTCCTGGTGGAGGACCATGTGGCCGACAAGCTCGCCGGCGTGCCGGCCCATCAGGGGGTGTTCGGGGTGTTCCGCACGCCGGTGCACACCCTGGACGAGGTGCGCGCCGGCGGGCGCTACCTGGCGCTGGAATGCGTCCAGGACCCCGGCAACGTGGGCACGCTGCTGCGCAGCGCCGCCGCCTTCGGCTTTGACGGGGTGATCCTGTCCGACGGGTGCGCCGCGCCCTATGCCCCCAAGACCCTGCGCGCTTCGATGGGAGCGGCCGTCCGGCTGCCGGTCATCGAGGCGGGGGCCATGCCCCCCGTCATCGCCGCGCTGCGCGGCAGGGGCATCGAGTGCCTGGCCGCCGCCCTCTACCGCTCCGAGCCGCTGAGCACCGCCCGGGCAGGGCAGGGCGGGGTGTGCATCGTCATCGGCAGCGAGGGGCAGGGCCTCACCCAGCAGACCATCGACGCCTGCGACCGGACCGTCCGCATCCCCATGACCGATCGCGTGGAAAGCCTCAACGCCGGCATTGCCGGCAGCATCCTGCTGTGGCACTTCCGGGGTGCCGGGCTGTGACGGGGGAAAGCTGGGTCCAGCAGGACCTGTTCGGCCCGGAGCCGCTGCCCGACCCGCTTTTGTGCTGGCTGTGGCTGGACTGTACCCTGGGCTCCGCCTCGCCCCGGGCGGGCCGCGTGCTGGACTGGTGCGGCGGCGACCCCTGCCGCGCCTGGGAAGCGCGTGCTACAACGGACTTCCGCCAGGCGGCCGGGGCCGGGGCGGCCCGCCGCGCGGTGTCGCCCGGCAATACGCCCGAGGCTTTCCGGCCGGTGCTGGACCGCTGCCGGGCGCTGGGGGTCGAGGTGATCCCCTTTGACCACCCCGACTACCCCCTGGCGCTGACCCGCATCCCGGATATGCCCCTGGTGCTGTACTGCACCGGGGACCCCGCCTGGCTGAACGCCCCCGCCCTGGTGGGCATGGTGGGCAGCCGCCGCCCCGACCCCTACGGCCAGCAGGCCGCCGAAAACCTGGGCCGGGCATTGGCGCGGGCCGGCGCGGTCATCGTCAGCGGCCTGGCCGACGGGCTGGACAGCGAGTGCCACCGGGCCGCCGTGGCCGAACACGCCCCCACCATCGGGGTGCAGGGGGTGCCCATCGACCGCACCTACCCCGCCTCCAACCGCGCCCTGCGGGAAAAGATCGAGGCCAACGGCTGCGTCGTCGGGGAGTACCCGCCCGGCCTGGACGGGATCGGGCGCAACGGCTTTTTGCAGCGCAACCGGCTGATCGCGGGCCTTGCCCGGGCGCTGGTGGTGGTGCAGGCCCGGGAGCGCAGCGGCACCATGTCCACCGTGGCCCACGCCGAGCGGTATGGCCGGCCGGTCTGGGCCCTGCCCGCCGATGTGGGCCGGGAAGATTCGGCCGGCTCCAACCGGCTGATCCAGTCGGGCCGGGCCAGGATGGTCCTGACGGCGGAGGATATGCTGGAGCCGCTGGGCCTTTCCGCCGCCGCGCCGGCCCCCGCCGTGCAGGCGCCGCCCCTGACCGATGCCGAGCGCAAAGTGCTGGCCTGCGCCGGCGGCGAGGCCGTGAGCCTGGAAGAGCTGGCCGCCCGCTGCGGGATGCAGGCCGCGGCCCTGGCCCCGGTGCTGATGCGGCTGGAACTTTCGGGCCGGGTCAAGATGCTGCCGGGCCAGCGGTATATTTTCCTTTGAAACAGCAAATAACACCTTCCAATAAGCCCTGCCCCCGGGCCGGGCTAGATCCGAGGTAAAAGCAAGAATGGCGAAACTGGTTATTGTGGAATCGCCCGCCAAGGCGAAGACCATTGGCAAATACCTGGGCAAGGACTACGAGGTGACGGCCAGCATGGGCCACATCCGGGACCTGCCCACTTCCCAGCTTGGCATTGATGTCGAGCACGGCTATACGCCCCAGTACATCAATATCAAGGGGAAGGAAAAACTCATCAAGGAGCTCAAGGCCAAGGCCAAAAAGGCCGACGGCGTCCTGCTGGCCACCGACCCCGACCGGGAAGGCGAGGCCATCAGCTGGCACCTGGCCAACCTTCTGGGCATCGACCCCGCCCAGCCCAACCGGGTCACGTTTGACGAGATCACCAAAAAGGGGGTCAAGGAGGGCATGGCCCATCCCCGCCCCATCAACGAGGATCTGTTCAACGCCCAGCAGGCCCGCCGCGTGCTGGACCGCCTGGTGGGCTATAAGCTGAGCCCCTTTCTGTGGCGCAAGATCCGGCGGGGCCTGTCGGCCGGCCGCGTCCAGAGCGTGGCGGTGCGCCTGATCGACGACCGGGAAAAGGAGATCGAAGCCTTCGTCCCCGAAGAATACTGGAACGTGGACGCCACCCTTGGCGCGTCGGGCAAAAAGTTCACCGCCCGCCTGTCCGCCGACGCCTCCGGCAAAAAGCTGCTGCCCAAGACCGAGGCCGAGGCCCGCGCCATCGAGCAGGGGCTCCAGGGCGCCGTGTACACGGTAGGGGAGCTCAAGCGGGGCAAGCGCACCAAGCAGCCCACCCCCGCCTTCATCACCAGCACCCTGCAGCAGGAGGCTTCGCGCCGGCTGGGCTTTACCGCCACCCGCACCATGCGGGCCGCCCAGACCCTGTACGAGGGCGTGGACATCGCCGGGCACGGCACCGTCGGCCTCATCACCTATATGCGTACCGACAGCCTGCGCATCTCGGACGAGGCGGTGGCCGCGGCCAAGGAATATATTGCGGGCGCCTACGGGGAACAGTATATCTGCCCCTATAAGCGCACCTGGAAGACCAAGAGCGCCACCGCCGCCCAGGACGCCCACGAGGCCATCCGGCCTTCCATGCCCGCACTGACCCCCGACGAGGTGGACAAGAGCATCTCGGGCGACACCGCCAAGCTCTACCGGATGATCTGGAGCCGCTTCATGGCCAGCCAGATGGCCGACTGCCAGATGGACACCGTCTCGGTCACCGTCTGCGCCGCCGGCTACCGCTTCAAGGCCAGCGGCTTCACCGTCACCTTCGACGGCTTCACCGCCCTGTACGAGGAGGCCGTGGAGGACAAAGAGAAAAAGGAGACCGCCCTGCCGCCCCTGGAACAGGGCCAGGTGCTGGACCTGGTGCAGCTGAAAAGCGAGCAGAAGTTCACCCAGCCGCCGGCCCGCTACACCGAGGCCTCCCTCATCAAGGCGCTGGAGGAAAACGGCATCGGCCGCCCCTCCACCTACGCCCCCATCATCACCACCATCATCGACCGCGGCTACGTCGAGCGGGACCAGAAAAAGCTCAAGCCCACCCCCCTGGGCCGCACGGTGGACAGCCTGATGCTGGAGCAGTTCCCCCGCATCGTGGACGTGGACTTCTCGGCCCAGATGGAAAAGAACCTGGACAAGATCGAGAGCGGCAAGGCCGACTGGCGGCAGACCATCGACGGCTTCTACAAGGACTTCGACGCCAGCTTGCAGGCCGCCGAAAAGAACATGGAGGGCAAAAAGGTCAAGGTGCCCGACGAGCCTTCCAGCGAGGTGTGCCCCCTGTGCGGCCGGCCCATGGTCATCAAGGTGGGCAAGTACGGAAAGTTTCTGGCCTGCAGCGGCTTCCCGGAGTGCCGGGGCACCAAGCGCCTGGTCAAGGATACCGGCGGCATCTGCCCCAAGTGCGGCCAGGGCCGTATGCTGGAGCGCAAGAGCACCCGCGGCCGCATCTACTACGCCTGCGAGCGCTACCCCGACTGCGATTTTATGACCTGGGACGTGCCGGTGCCCACCAAGTGTGAAAAATGCGGCGCGACCCTGTTCCGCCACGGCTCCAAGCTGTACTGCGCCCGGGAGGGCTGCGGCTTTGAGATGCCGGTGCCCAAAAATAACGGATAAAAGGATGAGCGATATACTGCACACAACGATCATAGGGGCGGGCCTGGCCGGATGCGAGGCCGCCCTCTGGCTGGCCGGGCAGGGGGTGCACGTCACCCTGTACGAACAAAAGCCCGCCCATTTTTCCCCCGCCCACAAGAACGCCGGCTTTGCCGAGCTGATCTGCTCCAACAGCCTCAAGGCCGAGCGGCTGGACTCCGCCTCGGGCCTTTTGAAAGAGGAGATGCGCCGGATGGGTTCCAGCCTGCTGCCCGCCGCCGAGGCGGTGCGGGTGGCCGCCGGCGGGGCCCTGGCGGTGGACCGGGACGCCTTCAGCGCCCGCGTCACCGCCCTGGTGGAGGCCCAGCCCAACATCACCGTCCGCCGGGAGAAGGCCGCCGCCATCGACGAGTCCGAGCCGGTGCTGGTCGCCTCCGGTCCCCTGACCGAGGGGGCGCTGGCCGCCGAGATCGCCCGCCTGACCGGGGACAGCCGCCTGCACTTCTACGACGCGGTGGCCCCCATCGTCACCGCCGAAAGCCTGGACTACGGCAAGGTGTTCGCGGCCTCCCGCTACGGCCGGGGCGAGGCGGACTACCTGAACTGCCCCTTCAACAAGGCCGAGTACGAGGCGTTCCACGCGGCGCTGGTCGGCGCCGAGCGGGCCCCCCTGCACGACTTTGACCAGGACGCCAAGGCCGCCCCCGACCCCGACGCCGTGGGCAAAAAGGCCGACGCCGTCACCGTCTACGAGGGCTGTATGCCCATCGAGATCATGGCCGCGCGCGGGGCCGATACCATGCGCTACGGCCCTCTGCGCCCGGTGGGCCTTGTGGACCCCCGCACCGGCCACCGCCCCTGGGCCAACGTCCAGCTGCGGGCCGAGAACAAGGAGCGCACTTTGTACAACATCGTGGGCTTCCAGACCAACCTCAAATGGGGCGAGCAGAAGCGGGTGTTCTCGATGATCCCCGGGCTGGAACACGCCGAGTTCGTCCGCTACGGGGTGATGCACCGCAACACCTTTCTGGACGCGCCCCGCCTTCTGACCGGCGGGCTGTACCTGAAGGAGCACCCCAACGTATTTTTCGCCGGCCAGATCACCGGCTTCGAGGGCTATATGGAGAGCGCGGCCTCCGGCCTGCTGGCCGCCCGTAGCCTCTACGCCCGCCTGACCGGCAGGCCCTACACGCCGCCCCCGCCCGACACCATGTGCGGGGCGCTGATGCAGTACCTGACGGCGGAAAATAAACACTTCCAGCCCATGGGGGCCAATATGGGCATCCTGCCCCCTCTGGCCGACCGTCCCCGGGACAAGCGCCTGCGCTACATGGCCCAGGCCGAACGGGCGGTGGCCAGCTTCCAAACCTGGGTGGACGCCCAGAACGATGCCGTCTGACACGGCAGAAAGGACGAGAGTATGAAAATCATTCTGGATCTGATGGGCGGCGACAACGCCCCTCTGGCCCCGCTGGACGGGGCCGCGCAGGCTGTCAAGGAGTATGGCGTCCAGGTCGTCGGCCTGGGCAACGAGGCGCTGATCCGCAAGACGGCGGCCGACAACAACATCTCCCTGGAGGGCATCGAGCTGGTCAACTGCACCGAGAACATCGAGATGTGCGACGAGCCGGCCCGCGCCGTCCGCCAGAAGAAGGACTCCTCCATCGTGGTGGGCCTGACGATGCTCAAAGAGGGCAAGGGCGACGCCTTTGTCTCGGCCGGCAGCACCGGCGCGCTCCATGTGGGCACCAGCCTGATCGTCCGGGCCCTGCGGGGCATCAAGCGCCCCGCCCTGGCCACCATGATCCCCGCCCAGAAGGGGGCCTACCTGCTGCTGGACGCCGGCGCGAACGTCGAGTGCCGGGTGGATATGCTGGAGGCGTTCGCCGTCATGGGCACCTGCTATATGAAGCGGGTGGAAGGCCGCAAGGACCCCTCCTGCGCCCTGGTCAACAACGGCGCCGAGGAATCGAAGGGCACCCCGCAGCTGCGCGAGGCCTACCAGAAGCTCAAGACCACCCCGGGCATCCGCTTCGTGGGCAACGTGGAGCCCCGCGACATCCCCTCCGGCAACGTGGACGTGGTGGTCTGCGACGGCTTTACCGGCAACGTGGTCCTCAAATTGACCGAGGGCATGGCCAAGATGATCATGGGCATGGTCAAGGGGGCCTTTTATTCCAGCACCACCGGCAAGCTGGCCGGCCTGATGATGAAGGGCAAGGTGGCCGAGCTGAAAAAGCAGATGGACAGCGAGGAGTACGGCGGCGCGCCCTTCCTCGGCGCGCGGCAGCCGGTGATCAAGGCCCACGGCTCGTCCAAGGCCAAGGCCATCAAGAACGCCATCCGCCAGGCCAAGATCTGCGTGGAAAACGACCTGTGCGGCACCATGCAGGCCGCTCTGGACGACGTGGCCGCCGCCAACGCCGCCGCGGCCAAAGCCAGCGAAGAATGACCGGAAAGGAGGGCATAGCATCCATGGCGCATCCGCTTGAAAAGATCATCGGCTACACCTTCAAGGACCCCGGCCTGCTGGCCACGGCCCTGACCCACACCAGCTATGCCAACGAGAGCCGCGTGCCGGTGGCTCACAACGAACGGCTGGAATTTCTGGGCGACAGCGTGCTGCAGATCGTCTCGGCCGACTATCTGTTCCACGCCTACGCCGACCGGCCGGAGGGCGATCTGACCCGCATCCGCTCCAGCCTGGTCAGCGAGGGGGCCCTGTTCCAGTTCGCCCAGGAGATCCACCTGGGGGAATACCTCCGCCTGGGCAAAGGGGAGGAGCGCTGCGGCGGCCGCGAGCGGCCCAGCGTCGTCTCGGACGCCTTCGAGGCCCTCATCGCCGCCCTCTACCTGGACGGCGGGATGGAGGTGGCCAAAAAGTTCATCCTGCCCTTCATCACCGAGGGCAAGCACGCCGAGGCCGACTACAAGACCCGCCTGCAGGAGATCGTCCAGCAGAACCCCGAGGAGCGGCTCAGCTATGTGGTGGAAAAGGAGACCGGCCCCGACCACGACAAGCACTTTGTGGTGGCGGTCCGCTTCAACTCGGACTGCGTGGCCCGGGGCGAGGGCCGCAGCAAAAAGGCGGCCGAACAGCACGCCGCCAAAGAGGCCCTCAAACTGCTGGGCGTCCTCGGGGATGAATGACGGATGGTATTGAAAGAACTCGAGGTCCAGGGCTTCAAGAGCTTCCCCGACAAGGTCAAGATCACCTTTGACCGGGGGGTCACGGGGGTGGTGGGGCCCAACGGTTCGGGCAAGAGCAACCTCTCGGACGCCATCCGCTGGGTGCTGGGCGAGACCAGCAGCCGCCAGCTGCGCAGCGCCGGCAAGATGGAGGACGTCATCTTCGGGGGCACCCGGCGGCGGGGGGCCATGGGGTATGCGTCGGTCCGGCTGACGCTGGACAACGCCGACCACGCCCTGGACCTGGACGCCGCCGAAGTGACCATCGGCCGGCGGTACTACCGCTCGGGCGAGAGCGAGTACACCATCAACGGCCAGGCCTGCCGCCTGAAGGACGTCTACGAGCTGCTTTTGGACACCGGCATCGGCCGGGACGGCTACTCCATCATCGGGCAGGGCCGCATCGCCGAGATCGTGGCCGCCAAGGGCAGCGAGCGGCGGGAGATCTTCGAGGACGCCTGCGGCATCGCCAAATACCGCTACCGCCGCACCGAGGCCGAACACCGCCTCGACGCCGCCCAGGCTAACCTCGAGCGCCTGCGGGACATCCTGGCCGAGCTGGAAGGCCGGGTGGCCCCCCTGGCCAAAGAGGCCGAAAAGGCCCGGGCCTACCTCGACCTGGCCGCCCGCCGCAAGGGGCTGGAAGTCACCCTCTGGGTGGAGAACATCCGGGCGGCCCGCGCCGCCATGCAGCAGCTCCAGCGGGACTATGAGACGGCCCAGGCCGCCTATGAGCGCTGGGACAGCCAGGACAAAACGTCCCAGCAGGAGGCTGAGGAGATCCGTATGCAGGCGCAGCGTCTCACCGTCGAGATCGAGCGCCTGAATGGGGATATCCGCAGTATCACCGCCGAGATCAGCGGCAGCGACAGCCGCATCGCCGTGCTGGAAAACGACCGGGACCACGCCCGCCAGAGCGCCCGCACCCTGCAGGACGAGCTGGCCCAGGGCCAGACTGACCGGGAGGCGGCCGCCGCCGAGCTGGAACGCCAGAAAGCCGCGGCCGCCGAGATGGACCGCCAGGCGAGCGCCCTCGCCGCGGAGATCGAGGCGCTGGAAGGCCAGCTGGCCCAGCTGCAGAGCCGCACCGACGCCGCCAGCGCCCGGCAGGCCGAACTGCGCGCAGACCTCGCCGGCGCCACCAGCCGGGAGACGGCCGCCCGGGTGCAGGAGGCCGCGGCCCGCGCCGCCGCCGGATCGGCCCGGGGCCGCCTGCCCGAAGTCCGGGCCGGGGCCGAGGCCGAGCAGGCCCGCCTGGCCGAGCTGCAGGCAAACCTCGCCGATACCCGCAAGTATCTGGATATGCTGGCGGGCAGCGAGCGGCAGCTGGCCAACGTCCGGGCCGGGCTGGCCCTGAAACTGGCCAACCGCAAAAAGGCCTTGGACGCAGCGTCCGCCGCCGAGGCGGAGCTGAACCGCACCAGGGACGCCGCCGCCCAGCGGCTGGCCGTTTTGCAGGAGCTGGAAAAGAACATGGAGGGCTACCAGCACTCGGTCCGGGCCGTGATGCAGGCCGCCGCCGGCGGGCGCCTGAAAGGCATCATCGGGCCGGTGTCCTCCATTTTGACGGTGGAGGCCGGGTGCGAGCTGGCAGTGGAGACCGCCCTCGGGGCCGCCATGCAGAACATCGTGGTGGAAAACGAGGCCGCCGCCAAGGCGGGCATCGCCCTGCTGCGCCGGGAAAATGCCGGCCGCGCCACCTTCCTGCCGCTGGACACCGTCCAGCCGGGGCTGTTCCGGGGCGAGCTGCCCCTGTCGGCCCGGCTGGCCAGCAGCCTGGTTCGGGCGGACGCGCGGTACCAGAACATCGTCTCCAACCTGCTGGGCCGCATCGTGGTGGTGGAGGACATCCACGCCGCCGCCCGGGTGGCCAAAGAGCTGCACTACCGCAACCGGGTGGTCACGATGGACGGCCAGGTGGTCAACGCCGGCGGCAGCTTCACCGGCGGCAGCGTCCAGCGGTCGGCGGGGCTGTTCACCCGCCGGCAGGAGATACGGGAGCTGCAGGACAAGATCGCCGGCCTTGCGCGGGACTGCACCGCCGCCCGGCTGCGCACCGCCCAGTGCAAGAGCCAGGCCGACGCCATGTCCGCCCAGCTGACCGCGGCCGAAGGGGAGGAGCGCACCGCCGCCGACGACCGGGTCCGGGCCGAGGCCGAAGGCAAGCGGCTGGAACAGGCCGCCGCCCAGGCGGAACAGACGGCCCGGCAGCGGGCCGCCGAGGCCGACGCCCTGGCCGCCGAGGCCGAAAAGCAGGAGCAGGCAGCCGCCGAAGCCGCCGCCCTGCGGGCCTCGCTGGAAGCCCGCGCTGGGCAGGTGACGGCCGAGCTGGCCCGCCTGACCGAGGGCGGGGACAGCTTTGCCGCCCGGCAGACCCAGCTGTCCGAAGCCGTGGCCCAGAAACGGCTGGACCAGCTGGCCCGCCAGAAGGACGCCGAGCTCTGCCGCAGCCGCGTTGCCGACTGGGAGCAGCGCCTGGCCGACGCCGGCGCCCATCAGGACAGTTTGCAGGAGAGCATCCGCGCCCTGCAGGCAAAGGACGCCGAGATCGCCCGGGCCATCCAGGACGTGAAGGACGAGACCGAGCGCAGCCGCGCCGCCGTCCGGGAGAAAGAGGCCGCCATCCGCGCGGCCGCCGATCGCCGGATGGAGCGGCAGGCCGCCGAGACAAAAGCCCAGGCCGCCGCCCGCACCGCCGCCGAAAACCGGGAGGAGGCCAGCCGGGAAATGGCCCGCCTGTCGGAGCGCAAAAGCGCCGCCGAGGGCGAATACGACCAGCTGGCCGCCAAGCTCTGGGACGAATACCAGCTGACCCCCACCGATGCGGCCAGGTGCTGCGTGGCATACGACAGCATGGCCGCGCTGCGGGCCCAGGTGGCCGAAGTGCGCAGCAAAATGCGGGCTTTGGGCAGCGTCAACGTGGGGGCCGTGGAGGAATACCAGGAGGTGCGCGGCCGCTACGAGACCCTGAAGACCCAGGTGGAGGACGTGGAGGAGAGCAAGGCCCGCCTGATCCGCATGATCGGCGAGCTGAACGGCCAGATGCGGGATATCTTCAGCCGCAACTTTGCCGCCATCAACACCCAGTTCGGCCGGATCTTCGCCGAGCTGTTCGGCGGCGGGGAGGCCTCCCTCTCCCTCGAGGACGAGAGCGACGTGCTGGGCAGCGGCATCGAGATCAAAGTCAGCCCGCCGGGCAAGGTCATCAAGAACCTGGAAGCCCTCTCGGGCGGGGAACGGGCCCTCGTCGCCATCAGCATCTACTTTGCCATCCTGGCGGTCAACCCCTCGCCCTTCTGCATCCTGGACGAGATCGAGGCCGCCCTGGACGACGCCAACGTGGTCCGCTTCGCCCAGTATCTGCGGCGGATCAGCGGCAAGACCCAGTTCATCGTCATCACCCACCGCCGCGGCACCATGGAGGCCGCCGACGTCCTCTATGGCGTGACCATGCAGGAGGACGGCATTTCCAAGCTGCTCAAGCTGGACCTCGACCAGGTGGACGCGACGCTTGTATCCTAAACCTACACCCAACATAAGAACAGCAGGAGGAAAGCCCCTATGGGTCTGTTCGGAAGAAAAAACAAGGAAAAAACCAAAGAAAAGATGGAAAACGGCCTCAAAAAGACCCGCACCGGCTTTTGGGGCAACATCGTCAACGCGCTGACCGGCGCTGAGATCACCGACGATCTCTACGACGATCTGGAGGAACAGCTGATCCTGGCCGACGTGGGGGCGGACGTGGCCCTGCACCTGGTGGAGCGCCTGCGCGAAGCGGTCAAGAGCCAGCATCTGCGCACCGGCGACCAGGCCATGGACGCCCTGCGGGAGATCTTGCAGGAGGAGATGGAGCCGGCCGGCGAGATGGACCTTTCGGGCAAGCCCGCCGTCATCCTGGTCATCGGGGTGAACGGGGTGGGCAAGACCACCAGCATCGCCAAGCTCGCCCACTATTACCGCGAGCAGGGCCGCCGGGTCATGCTGGCCGCGGGCGACACCTTCCGCGCCGCCGCCAGCGAGCAGCTGGACATCTGGGCCGGCCGGGCCGGGGTGCCCATCGTCAAGGCGGGCGAGGGGGCCGACCCCGCGGCGGTCATCTTCGACACCGTCAAGTCGGCCGAGGCGCGCGGCTATGACATGGTCATCGCCGACACCGCCGGCCGCCTGCACAACAAGGCGAACCTGATGGCGGAGCTCTCCAAGATCAGCCGCAGCGTCCGCAAGGCCGCCCCGGAGGCCAGCCTCGAAACGCTGCTGGTGCTGGACGCCATCACCGGCCAGAACGCCATCAGCCAGGCGCGGGAGTTCTGCAAGGCCGCCGACGCCAGCGGCGTCATCCTGACCAAGCTGGACGGCACCGCCAAGGGCGGGTGTGTGGTGGCGGTCAAGCAGCGGCTGGGCCTGCCGGTGCGGTTCATCGGCGTGGGCGAGGCCATCGACGACCTGCTGCCCTTTGACGCGGCAGGCTTCGTGGAGGAGCTGCTGCCCCGGAAATGGAGGAGCTGACCATGAAGATCTGTGCAGCCACAGGCAACCCCGGCAAGCTCAAGGAGCTGCGCCGCATCCTGGAAAAACAGGGCCACCAGGTGCTCAGCCAGAAGGAGCTGGGCCTGGACCTTGACCCCGAGGAGACCGGGGCCACCTTTGCCGAAAACGCGGCCATCAAGGCGGCGGCTTTTGCGGCGGCCAGCGGCCTGCCCACCGTCGCCGACGACTCGGGCCTGTGCGTGGACGCGCTGGGCGGCGCGCCGGGCGTCTACAGCGCCCGCTACTGCGGCCACCACGGCGACGACGAGGCCAACAACGACAAACTGCTGGACGCGATGAAGGACGTCCCGGCGGGGCAGCGGGGCGCAAGATTCGTCTCGGCGGTCTGCTTCGTGCTGCCGGGGCGCGCGTCCCTCACCTGCATGGGGGAGTGCCCCGGCCGGGTGGCCTTCCAGCGCCTGCCGGGGGACTACGGCTTTGGGTACGACCCGCTGTTCATCCCCGACGAGCGCGGGGTGGAGGGGGGCGGCAAGCGCCCCAACACCGAGGGCGCCAGCTACGCCCAGCTGACCCCCGCCGAAAAAGACGCCATCAGCCACCGCGGCCGCGCCCTCGAAGCGCTGGAAGCGGAACTGGATGCCTTTTTGAAAGAAAACAACGCTGAGTGATACAGGAGAAACTTATGCTTACGAGTAAACAGCGCGCCATCCTGCGCGGCAAAGCCAACACCATGGACCCGGTCTTTCAGATCGGCAAAGGGGAGATCGACCAGGCCATGATCGACGCGGTGAAAAACTGCCTCGACGCCCGCGAGCTCATCAAGCTGAAAGTGCTGGAGACCAGTATGTACAACGCCCGCGAGGCGTCGGTCCTGCTGGCCGAGGCCACCGGGGCCGACTGCGTGCAGGTGATCGGCTCCAAGTTCGTGCTCTACCTGCAGAAGAAAAAGGACAGCGCCTACGCTGACTTGCTGAAATGAAGATCCTGCTGTACGGCGGCACCTTCGACCCGCCCCACAACGGCCACCTGAACAACCTCCGGGCGGCGGCCGGCCGGGTCATGCCCGATCTGGTGGTGGTGATGCCGGCGGGCGTGCCGCCCCATAAGGCCGCCAGCGCCACCCCCGCCGCCCTGCGGCTGGAGATGTGCCGCTGCTTTGCCGCGCTGGAAGGCGCGCCCGGCCTGCCCCGCATCGCCGTCAGCGACTGGGAGATCCGCCAGGCGGCGGATGGCCGGCGCAACTACACCGTCCTGACTTTGGAGATGCTGGCCCGCACCTACCCGGACGCCGTCTTATACCTGGCGGTGGGCAGCGATATGCTGGAATCGTTCCGGGCGTGGTACCGCTGGCAGGACATCCTGCGCCTGGCCCGGCTGGTGGTGGTCAGCCGCCAGATCGGGGACGACGCCGCCCTCCACGCGGCGGCCCGGCAGCTGGACCCGGAGGGGAGCCGCATCCTGCTGGCCCCGGTGGAGGCGCTGCCCATGGCCAGCAGCGAGCTGCGCCGCCGCCTGGCCGCCGGGCAGGACTGCAGCCGGGACCTGCCCGCCAGCGTCCGCCAGGTGATCCGGCGGGAAGGGCTGTATACCGCCCCCGAACCCCCGGAGCAGCCCCGCCGCTGCCTCCACCCCGAACCCTGAACATAATGAAAGGAGCCTCCCTCTATGGACCTGAAGCAAGCGAAAGCCCTTGCCCGCAAGCGGCTGGGCGACAAGCGCTACCACCACACCCTGAACGTGGAAAAGATGGCCGTCAAGCTGGCTGAGCACTACGGCGCCGACCCCGGCCAGGCCGCCCTGGCCGCCCTGCTCCACGACACCGCCAAGGAGATGCCCACCGCCGGCCAGCTGGCCCTGCTGCGGGCCCACCCGGACCTGGCAGGGGACACCGAGAACCGCCCCACCCCCATCTGGCACGGGGTGTGCGCGGCCATCCTGGCCCGGACCGAGTGGGGCGTCACCGACGAGGCGGTCCTGTCGGCGGTGGCCTGCCATACGGCGGGCAAGCCAGGGATGACCCTGCTGGACAAGATCCTGTTTCTGGCCGACATGACCAGCGCCGAGCGGGATTTTGACGGGGTGGAGTCCCTGCGCAAGCTGGAATTCGAGGACATCGACCGGGCCATGCTGGCGGCGCTGAACGACTCGGTCTCCTTCGTCAAGCACGGAGGCAAGCCCCTCGACCCCATGTCCGCCGCCGCCCGCGACGACTTTGCCCGGCTGCTGGCCGCCCGGGAGAGTAAGTGAAAATGGCGGGCAGATTGTTGCAGATTCGGCCCGAGAATGCTATACTGTAGCAAGACTGTTTTTGCAGCTCTGACTGACCAAACCAAGCACATCAACGAGCGGCCTGCCCCCGGCAGGCTTTTGAAGGAGATACGACTATGAGTGGAACGCCCCGCCGCATCAATACAGACCGTTCACTGGGTACGCCTTCGGCAGGGGGCGGAGCGGGGGGCGGCGTTCCGCCCAAGGCCCCGCCTCCGCCCAGCGGCCCCGCCCCCCAGGAGGACGACGGCCAGAGCTTTTTCCGGCCGGCTGCAAGCGAGATGGAACCCCCCGTGCAGCCCCGCCGCGCCGAGCCCGACCCCGGCCGGGACGGCGGCTCCGGCAAGGAACCGCCCCGCCACAGCGCGGGCGGCGGCCGGAGGAAAAAGCGCCGGCGTTCGCCGCTGTGGCTGCCCCTGGCCGTGGTGCTGGGCTGCATGGCCCTGGTGGGCTGCGGCGTGGTCTACGCGGTGAACTATGTCAACCGGGTGCAGGAGAGCATCCGCCCCGAGTCGGACGCACCGTCCATCGTGGAGGAGATCCAGACCCTCGAGGAGTACAAGGGGGATGTGGTGAACATCCTGGTCTGCGGCATCGACTATGAGGAGGGCCGCGCCTACTCCAACGACGGCTCCAACGACGGCATGACGGACATGATCCTGTACTGCCAGTTCGACATCAAGGGCGGGGCGCTGCGGATGCTGCAGATCCCCCGCAACACCCTGGTGACCACCTCCAACCGCACCATCACCCTGTCCAGCGGCAAGACCTACAAGGCCTCCAACTACCAGATCAACTCGGTGGCTCTGTCCAACGGAGGCAGCATCGCGGCCCTGGCCGAGGTCATCTACGACCAGTACAAACTGCCGGTGGACTACTACGTCACCATCAACATGGAGGCCCTCACCGAGGTGGTGGATAACTTCGGCGGCATCGAGGTGTATATCCCCCACGATATGGAGTACAACGGCAGCTACCTGGCCAAGGGCTACCGCAACCTGGACGGCGCTTCGGCCGAGTTCTTCGTCCGCAACCGCCACGGCGAGGGCTACGAAAACTCGGACATCGACCGGCTGAACATGCAGCGGTATTTCTACGCCGCCCTGTTCAAGCGGGCCCGCTCCATGGGCATCCAGGACATCCTCAACCAGATGCCCATCATCTTCAACAATTATATCCAGACGGATATCGATCTGGTCACCCTGGGCAAACTGGCTGTGTCCTTCCTGCAGATCGACAGCGCCAACATCATGATCGCCCAGACCCCCGTCTTTTCAGGCGGGGTGCCCTTCGTGGGGGCCACCGACAGCTCTGCCGGCTACTCCTGCGTGGTGCCGGACGCCGGTTCCATCGCCGAACTGCTGAACACCTATTTCCGCACCTACACCGGCCCGGTGAGCGAGGAGGAGCTCAACCTCGTCACCGACGACTGGCCCCATGGGTCGGTGTCCACCAGCGCCAACATCCAGTTCGTGGGCCAGCTGGATAAGGAGTCGGACGACGCCATTCTGGAGGGCGACACCGACGTGCAGGGCGCGGTGACCACCGACGGCCAGCCCGCCGGCAGCCAGAACGCCGCACAGTAACGGAGGGCGCGCGGCAGCCCGCCTTCCGCATCAAAAATACAAAGGAAAGGGAACCTATGGAAAATCTGAACGACAGCAAGACTCTGGCCATCCGCATCGCAAAGATCCTGGACAAGAAAAAGGCCCAGCAGCTCCGTGTGCTGAAGGTGCAGGACCTGACCGTCCTGACCGATTACTTTGTCATCGCGTCGGGCACTTCCACCACCCAGGTGGCCTCCCTGGCCGACGAGGTGCAGTTCCAGCTCTCCCAGGAAGGGATCGAGCCCTACCACACCGAGGGCTTCGACTCCAAGAACTGGATCCTGCTGGATTACTCGGGGGTCATCGTGCACATCTTTGTGCCGGGCACCCGCACCTATTACGACCTGGAGCACCTGTGGGCCGACGCCGAGACGGTGGACGTGTCCCAGTGGCTGGAGGCCGATGAGGCCGGGGCCCAGTAACCGCCCCGCCGTGGGAAAGCAAACGAAAGTAAGTAAAAACGGGAGCTGATTACGAGATGAAGTATGATTACAAGGCCGTAGAGGCCAAGTGGCAGAAAGTCTGGGAGGACGAAAAGACTTTCCACGCCGAGATCGACCATTCCAAACCCAAGTTCTACGCCCTGGTGGAGTTCCCCTATCCGTCGGCCGCCGGCCTGCATGTGGGCCACCCCCGCAGCTACACCGCCCTGGACGTGGTGGCCCGCCGCCGCCGCCAGTGCGGGTACAATGTGCTGTACCCCATGGGCTGGGACGCCTTCGGCCTGCCCACCGAGAACTACGCCATGAAGAACCACATCCACCCGGCCATCGTGACCAAGAAGAATGTGGACCGCTTCCGCGCGCAGCTCAAGAGCCTGGGCTTCTCCTTCGACTGGGACCGCGAGGTGAACACCACCGACCCCGAATACTACAAGTGGACCCAGTGGATCTTCCTGCAGCTGTATAAGCACGGCCTGGCCTATAAAAAAGAGATGAACGTCAACTGGTGCACCGGCTGCAAGTGCGTGCTGGCCAACGAGGAAGTGGTCAACGGCGTCTGCGAGCGGTGCGGCAGCGAGGTGGTCCACCGCGTCAAGAGCCAGTGGATGCTCAAGATCACCGCCTACGCCGACAAGCTGATCGACGGGCTGGACGGCCTGGACTTCATCGACCGCGTGGTGACCCAGCAGAAGAACTGGATCGGCCGCAGCTACGGCGCTGAGATCGACTTCGGCACCACCACCGGCGACAAGCTGACCGTCTACACCACCCGGTGCGACACCCTGTTCGGCGCCACCTACATGGTCCTCTCGCCCGAAAACACCCAGCTGGCCGGCTGGATGGAGCAGGGCATCATCAAGAATGCCGCCGAGGTCAAGGCCTACCAGGCCGAAGCCGCCCGCAAGAGCGACTTTGAGCGCACCGAGATCAACAAGGACAAGACCGGCGTGCGCCTGGACGGCGTCATGGGCATCAACCCGGTCAACGGGCAGGAGATCCCCATCTTCATCTCGGACTACGTCCTGGCCACCTACGGCACCGGCGCCATCATGGCGGTGCCCGCCCACGACACCCGCGACTGGGAGTTCGCCAAAAAGTTCGGCCTGCCCATCGTGGAAGTGGTCAAGGGCAAGACGGCTTCCGACCTCGAGAAGGAGGCCTTCACCGACGTGGCCACCGGCACCCTGGTCAACTCCGGCTTCCTCAACGGACTGCCGGTCCGCGACGCCCAGGAGAAGATGATCGCCTGGCTGGAAGAAAACGGCAAGGGCCACAAGAAGGTCAACTATAAGCTGCGCGACTGGGTGTTCAGCCGCCAGCGCTACTGGGGCGAGCCCATCCCCATGGTCAAGTGCGAAAAGTGCGGCTGGCAGCCCCTGCCAGAGAGCAGCCTGCCCCTGACTTTGCCTGACATCGTGGACTTTGAGCCGGGCCCCGACGGCGAGAGCCCCCTGGCCCGCCACACCGACTGGGTCAAGACCACCTGCCCGTGCTGCGGCGGCCCCGCCGTCCGCGAGACCGACACCATGCCCCAGTGGGCCGGCTCGTCCTGGTACTTCCTGCGCTATATGGACCCCCACAACAAGGACGCCATCGCTTCCAAAGAGGCGCTGGAATACTGGTCCCCGGTGGACTGGTACAACGGCGGCATGGAGCACACCACCCTGCACCTGCTGTACAGCCGGTTCTGGCACAAGTTCCTGTATGACATCGGGGTGGTGCCCACCGCCGAGCCCTACCAGAAGCGGACCAGCCACGGCATGATCCTGGGCCTGAACCCCCACAACTTCGCCAACCTGCCCGCCGACGAGCAGAAGAAGCTGCTGGAGGAGTACGGCAGCCAGAAGGCCGCCGAGAAGGCCCTGGAAGAAAAGTACGGCGAGATGGCCCGCCACCCGGTGGTCAAAATGTCCAAGAGCCTGGGCAACGTGGTCAACCCGGACGACGTGGTGGACGCCTACGGCGCCGACACCATGCGCCTGTACGAGATGTTCATGGGCGACTTTGAGCAGGCCGCGCCCTGGCAGACCTCGGCCATCGCGGGCTGCAACCGCTTCCTGGACCGCGTGTGGGGCCTGTCCGAAAAGCTGGTGGAGGGCGAGGGCTACCGCCCCGCCATCGAGACGCTGATGCACCAGACTATCAAGAAGGTGGGCTCGGACATCGAGGGCCTGAAGATGAACACCGCCATCGCCCAGCTGATGACCCTGGTCAACGCCCTGTACGACAACGGCGGCGCCACCAAGGCCGAGTATGAGACACTGGTGCAGCTGCTGAACCCCTTCGCGCCCCACATGACCGAGGAGCTGTGGGAGAAGCTGGGCCACCCCCACACCGAGCAGCTGGCCTACTACCCCTGGCCCAGCTACGACGAGGCTAAGTGCGTGGAGGCCACGGCGGAGATCGCGGTGCAGGTCAACGGCAAGGTGAAAGCCCGCCTGACCGTCCCCGCCGGCATCACCGCGGAGGACGCCATCGCCGCCGCCAAGGCCGAGCCCGCCGTGGCCGCGGCCCTGGAGGGCAAGAACCTGGTCAAGGAGATCTACGTCAAGGGACGCCTGGTCAACCTGGCCGCCAAGGGCTGAAAAAACGTCCGCCGGCCGGCGGTTTCATGAATTGTTCAGAAAATGGGACCGAAAAACTTCTGCAAAAAGGTTGACGGGAAAGCGAAAATGCGCTATACTGTCTCTGTTAGTTACCATGTAACAACGAAATTCCCGCCTCACGGTCCAAGGGAGGGATAAGATGTCGGAAATTCGTGTTAAAGAGGGCGAGTCGCTGGAAAGCGCACTGCGTCGCTTTAAGCGGAGCACCGCCCGCAGCGGCGTGCTCGCAGAGGTTCGTAAGCGCGAGGCTTACGAGAAACCCTCTGTCAAGCGCAAGAAGAAGTCTGAAGCGGCCCGCAAGCGCAAGTACAAGTAATTGGAACCTTGCCCACGGTCTTGATGACCGCTGCGTTGCTAACGCCGATGTGGGAGAACCCTGTTGCGGGGTTCTCCCATTTTTGTTGAGCAGAGGAGACTGTATGCTGATTACCCCCGAGTACGTCTTTCAGGATGTGACCCACATCACCCCGGCCTTTCTGGCCCGCAAGGGGATCACCGCCCTGGTGCTGGACATCGACAACACCCTGACCGCCGACGGCAGCCAGGAATTGCCCGCCGAGGTGGCGGCCTGGCTGGACGATCTGCGCAAAGCCGGCGTCCGGCTGACCATCGTCTCCAACGGCACGCCCCGGCGGGTGGCCCCCTTTGCCCAAAAGCTGGGCCTGGACTATGTGTGCTGGGCCGCCAAGCCCCTGACCCCCGGCCTCGTGGTGGCCCGGCGGCGTCTGGGGGTGAAAAAGCGCCAGATGGCCATGGTGGGGGACCAGCTCTACGCCGACCGGATGGCCGCGGCCCTGTATGGCATCCTCGCCCTGATGGTGGTGCCCCGCGGCCCCGACCGGGGCGTCCAGGTCAAAGTCAAGCGCAAATGGGAGCGCCGCTTCTGGCAGCGCTACTACGACCGGGGAGGGAAGCTGCTGTGAACGACATGACCCCGCGCTTCGGCCCTGCCGGCATCAGCGACAGCTTTGCCGCCCAGGGCTACAAGACCAGCCTGGACATCCCGGCCTACACGGCGGGGATGGGGCTGGACGCCTTCGAGTACCAGTGCGGCCACGGCGTCCGCCTGGCCGAAGACAAGGCCCGGCAGATGGCCGCCCTGGCGGCGGAAAAGGGGATCGTGTTCAGCGTCCACGCCCCCTACTATATCAGTATGTCCAGCCTGGACGAGGAAAAGCGTCTGGGCAGCATCCGCTACCTGCTCCAGAGCGCGCAGCTGTGCCGCGCGCTGGGGGGCCGGCGGATCATCTTCCACCCGGGCAGCTGCGGCAAGCAGAGCCGCGCCGCCGCCCTGGAAAAGGCGCTGGACACCCTGCGCCGCGGGGTGGAAGCCCTGGACGAGGCCGGCTACGGGGACATGACCCTCTGCCCCGAGACGCTGGGCAAGATCGGCCAGCTGGGCGATCTGGACGAGGTGCTGGCCCTGTGCGGGGTGGACGAGCGCATCGTCCCCTGCATCGACTTTGGCCATTTGAACGCCCGCACCCTGGGCGGCATCCGCTCCAAAGCGGACTACGCCGCCATCCTTGACCGGATGGGGGAGGCGCTGGGGGACGAGCGGGCGCGGAAGTTCCACGTCCACTTTTCCCGCATCGAGTTCTCGGCCGGGGGCGAAAAGCGCCACTGGACCTTTGCCGAGACCCAGTTCGGCCCCGAACCCGCCCCCCTCATGGAGCTGCTGGCCGAGCGCCGGCTTGCCCCTGTGGTCATCTGCGAGAGCGCCGGCACCCAGGCCGAGGACGCCCGCACTCTGGGCCAGATCTACCGCCATGCGATGCAAAACGGCATCTGAGCCCGGCTTTTTCCCTGTTTTTTGCCGAAACCCCTTGCCAAACAATGCGCAATTGGGTACAATATTCTTAGATATGCGTGAGCATGAGATACTAAATTGATGGAGGAATTCCTTATGATTTCTGCAGGCGAATTTCGCAATGGCGTGACCTTTGAGCAGGACGGCCAGGTTCTTCAGGTCGTCGAGTTCCAGCACGTCAAGCCCGGTAAGGGCGCTGCCTTTGTCCGCACCAAGACCAAGAACGTCATCACCGGCGCGGTCATCGAGACCAGCTACAACCCCACCGCCAAGTTCCCCCAGGCGTTCATCGAGCGCCGCGACGTGACCTACAGCTATCAGGACGGCGATCTGTACCACTTCATGGATAACGAGACCTACGACGACATCCCGGTCAACGCCAGCGATGTGCCCGATAACTTCAAGTTCTGCAAGGAGAACGAGGTCTGCAAGCTGCTGAGCTACAAGGGCAAGGTGTTCAGCGTCGAGATCCCCAACTTCATCGAGCTGACCGTCACCGAGACCGAGCCGGGCATCCGCGGCAACACCGCCACCAACACCCTGAAGCCCGCTACCGTTGAGACCGGCGCCACCCTGCGTGTGCCCCTGTTCATCAACGAGGGCGACGTCATCCGCATTGATACCCGCACCGGCGAGTATATGGAGCGCGTCTGATTCTGACCCGAAGCCGGGCTTGCGGCCCAAGACCGCGGGTCCGGCCTTTTTGTTCACAGGGCGGCCGGCAAAACCGCCGGCTGCCCCTGGATGGAGGGATAGCGTATGGAACTGATCGAAAAAGCTGCCTACCTGCAGGGCCTGATGGAGGGCCTTGGACTGGATGAGTCCACCAAGGAGGGCAAAGTCCTCCACGCCATGAGCGACCTGCTGGCCGAAATGGCCGCCAGCATCAAGGCCATGGAGCAGGACGTCACCCAGGCTGAGAGCGAGCTGGACGGCCTGCGCGAGGACGTGGAAGAGCTGCAGGCCGACTTCTACGAGGACGGCGAGGACGACGCCGATGCCCCCTGCTACGAGGTGGACTGCCCGGGCTGCGGCGAGACCGTTTACGTCACCGAGGAGGACCTGGACGCGGGCGAGGCGTTCTGCCCCAACTGCGGCTGCACCTTTGAGGTGGCCCTGGACGACGCCGAGGAAGGCGCGGGCGAGGCCGGCAGCGCCGAAGATGAGCAGGACGCCAGCTACGAAGTCACCTGCCCGAGCTGCGGCGCCGTGACCGTCCTGGACGAGGAGACCCTGCTGTCCGGCAAGGCGCGCTGCGCCGGCTGCGGCAAGCCCCTGGAGATCGACCTGCCCGACGAGAACTGACCCCCCGCGACCCCTGATCCAATGCAAAAAGCCCCCCGCGCGGCCTTGAGCTGTGCGGGGGGCTTTGCTGTTCGTTTAATTCCTGGGGGCGGGGGCCTTTGCGGCCGTGATCGCTTTTTCCAGCCAGATGGAGCCGATGTCCAGGGCGTTGTACAGCCCGTGCCGGACCGACTGGCGGGCGGTGCGTTCCTTCATGGGCTTGGACAGGTCGGTGGACAGAAGGGTGACCTGCACCTTGTCGGGCATTTCTGCGCCGTCCACAGGGGCGGTGGACAGGATCTGAAGGTACAGCACGTAGGGGTCGGTCATCCAACCGTAGTACAGCTCATTGTCCTTGCGGACGAGGGGCTTGCCTTTATAGGTCATTTTGGGTTTGTAAGACATTCCAAAGCCTCCCTTTGCATATTTGGAAGCCCGCCGCGCCGCTTTGCACGGCGCAGCAGGGCTAGAATAGAAAACTCTTTACCAGTATAACATAAAAGAAAGAGTATTACAAATCAAAAAATGTGAACAAATGGTATAAAAAGGCAGGTAAATTTTGCCGCCAAAGCGAAACCGCCCCGTACTTGCGGCTGTACGGGGCGGCTCATTGCGGTATTCGGTTTGGTATGAGGAGGAATCATGTGTCACAGGGGGCGGTTGCGGCCCCGCCGTTCCTGTGACTATAGAATACCAAAGATTTATACATAAACTGTTTTGATTCTATGAATCTTTTGTAAACTGTGCCGCTCTGCGCGGTTTTTGCGGGACAGGGCGGTCACTCGGGGGCCTTCATGCTCTCCACCATGCTGATGGCCCGCACCTGGCGGCGCATCAGCCGGCAGACCACCACGGTGAACAGCAGGGTCAGCGCCACGCTGTACACAAAGCTGGTGGGCTCCAGCGTGCGGATGAACATCATCTGCTCCGACTCCACCGTGCGGATGACGAACTGGTGCATCAACGTGCCGATGACAAGGCCCAGCACCGCGCCGATGACGCTGAGCAGCTCGATCTCCCGGAAGATGTAGCGGTACACCTCCTTGTCGAAGAAGCCCAGCACCTTGATGGTGGCAAGCTCCTTTTTGCGCTCGCCGATGTTGACGCTGATGAGGTTGTACAGCACCACCGCGGCCAGCGCCGCCGCGCAGACGATGATGAGCAGCACCACATAGTTGATGCAGGTGATGGTGCTGTCGTACATGGCGGCGGTGTCGGCGGTGAAGGAAGTGCTGGAGACGTAGTTGCAGCCCAGCAGGACGGTGCTCAGGGTCTGGCGCTCGGTGTCGGTGTCGCAGGTGGTGCGGGCGTAGACGGTGTTCCACGCGGGGTCGGCCACCAGGCGCTGGAGGGCGTTCTCGGTGACGTAGAGGTAAGCGCCCAGGTAGTTCTGGGCCACGCCGGTGAGGGTCAGCTCGACCCGGCTGCCGTCGGTGCCCTGCACCCAGATGCTGTCCCCGGCCGAGACGCCCAGCAGCTCGGCGGTCTTTTCGCTGAGGATGACGCTGCCGTCGATGAAGGGCAGCTCGCTGCCCGAGGGGCTGCGGAGGGTGAAGTATTCGCTCATCTTCTGGGGGCCGTCGGCGGCCACCAGGGTGACGCTGAGCTCGGCGGCGGCCTCCTCGCTGTCGTAGACCGATACGGTGCGGGTATAGAAGGCGCCCCAGCTCTCCACCTCGTCCCGGGAGGCCAGGGTGTCGGTCAGCCCGCCGTCCAGGTCAAGGGCCTTGTCGCTGGACAGCGAGATGGTCAAATCGGCCTTCTGGATGGTGCCATACTGGCGGGAGACGATCTCCACGATGGAGTCCTGCAGGCCGAAGCCGATCAGCAGCAGGGCCGTGCAGCCCGCCACGCCCAGCACCGTCATGTAAAAGCGCTTTTTGTAGCGGAACATATTGCGGGCGGTGGTCTTTTGGGAAAAGCTCATCCGCCGCCACAGCGGCCGGATCCGCTCCAGGAAGATGCGCTTGCCGGCGGCAGGGGCGCGGGGCAGCAGCAGGGCCGCAGGCTTTTCCCTGAGGGAGACGCGGCAGGCGGCCAGGGTGGTCAGGCCCACCACGCCGATGCTGATGACCACGCTCATCACGGCCAGGAGCGGGTAGACCCGCAGATGGAAGGTGGGCAGGTCGAACACGGTGGAGTAGGCCCACCAGATGACGGCGGGCAGGGCGTAGAAGCCCAGCGCCATGCCGGCGGCACAGCCCAGCAGGCCGGCGGCGCAGCCGTAGACCATGTACTTGGCGGTGATCTCCCGGTCGGTGTAGCCCAGGGCCTTGAAGGTGCCCATCTGGGTGCGGTTCTCCTCCACCATGCGGGTCATGGTGGTGCTGGCCACCAGGGCCGCCACCAGGAAGAAGAAGATAGGGAACACCCGTGCGATGGACTCGATGCGGTCGGCGTTCTGCTCGTAGAACACGATGGAGACGACGCTGTTCCGGTCCAGGACATACCACTCGGCCGCGGCGATGTCGTCCACCTGCTCGGCGGCGTCGTTCAGATGCTGGCGCGCGTCGGCCAGCTGGGCTTCGGCCTTGGCCTTTTCCTCAGCGAACTGGGCCGCGCCGTCGTTGTACTCGGTCCAGCCCTCGTCCAGCTGGGCGCGGGCGGCTTCCAGCTGGGCTTCGGCGGCGTCAAAGGCGGTGAAAGCCTCGGCGTTGCCGGTGTTCAGGGCCAGCTGGCCTTCCAGCACCTGCAGCTTCATTTCCCGCAGGGCGGCTTCCGCCTCGGTCACCAGCTGCTCGTTGGAAAGGTCAGGGGAGGAGATCAGCCCCTGGGCGTACATCTGCCGCTTGCCCTCGTCCAGCTGGGCCTGGTAGCCGGCCAGCTGGTTGTAAGTCGAGTCGTAGAGGGCCTGGGCGCGGGCCAGGATGTCCCGCAGCTCGACGTAATTGATGTCGTCGGGCTCGGCTTCTTCCAGGGCGGTCTCGGCGTTGTGGAGGATGTCCTCGGCGTAGCCCAGCATGGGGTCGGCCACGCTCTTGAGAGTGACCAGCTGCTTGATCTGTTCCAGCTGGGCCTCGAATTCCAGCACCTGGCGCTGGGCGTCCACCAGCTGACCGGCGCCGCTGGCCATATTGCCGGGCAGGGCGGCCTTCTGCTGTTCCAGCTGGGCCTTGCCGCTCTCGTATTCAGCCTCGCCGGCTTCCAGCTGGGCTTTGGCGTCGTTCAGCTGGGCTTCGGCTTCGGCCAGCTGGGCCTGGGCGTCGGCCTCCTGCCGCTCGAACTCGGCCCGGGCCTCGTCCAGCTGGCTCTGGGCGTCCTCGATCAGGCTTTCCCGGCGGGCTTCGGCCCGGACGGGGGCGATCTCCTCCAGGCGGTCCGCCACTGCGTCCACCGCGGCCTGGTACTCGTCGGAGTAGTTGTCGTAGGAATCCGCCCCGGCGGCCTTGATGTAGCAGGCGGCGTAGTAGTCCATTTCCAGGGCGCCGTCCGGGACATAGACGGCCAGCCCCAGCGCGCCGTTGCCGGCGGTGGTGCTTTCGGTCTCATTGGAAAAATAGAGGGGGTCTTTCACAAAGCCCACCACCGTGAACTCGGACGCGCCAAGGCCGTCCACTCCTTCGGTGTCCAGCTCGATGACGTCGCCCACACGGAGGCTGCCCGCCGCGCCGGTGTCCAGCACCTGGACGGCGCATTCACCGGCGGCCTCGGGCATCCGGCCCGATTCCAGCACCAGGCGGTTCATGTTGGCCTTGTCGGCCAGGGTGGGGTAGACCGGCAGCTGCTGGACCCGCACCGCCAGGGCGCTGCCGCCCCGGAACGAGCCCTCGCAGTCCACCTGCTTGACCGGCATGACGGCCTCCACCCCTTCGGCGGCGGCAATGGCGTCGATGTCCTCCTGGCTCAGGCCCAGGGTGGACACCACCCGCAGGTCAAAAACATTCTGGCCGCTGTACCACGCCTGGCCGGCGCGGCGCATCCCGGGGCCCACGCTGAGCAGGCCGGACAGCATCATGACCCCCAGCAGGACGATGCCGAACACCGAGGCAAAGCGGCTCTTGTTGGCGGAAAGCTCCCGCCACATATTTTTGCGATAGGTCTTTTTCACTGCTGCTCACCACTCGATCTCTTCCACCGGGACGGGGTGCTCGTTCACCTCGTTCGAGATGATCTGGCCGCTGCGCACCTGGACGATCCGGTCGGCCATGCCGGTCAGGGCCGAATTGTGGGTGATGACGATGACGGTGCGCCCCGTCTTGCGGCAGGTATCCTGCAAAAGGGCCAGCACCGACTTGCCGGTCTTGTAGTCCAGCGCGCCGGTGGGCTCGTCGCACAGCAAAATCTTGGGGTTTTTGGCCAGGGCCCGGGCGATGGCAACCCGCTGCTGTTCGCCGCCCGACAACTGCGCCGGGAAGTTGTTCAGCCGCTGGCCCAGCCCCACGCTGCGCAAAGTCTCGGCGGGGTCCAGGGGGTTTTTGCAGATCTCGATGGCCAGTTCGACATTTTCCAGGGCGGTCAGGTTCTGCACCAGGTTATAGAACTGGAACACGAACCCCACGTCGTACCGGCGGTAGGCGGTCAGCTCTTTCTCGTCAAAGCGGCTGACCTCGGCCCCGTCCAGGACGATGCGGCCCTCGTCGCAGCGGTCCATGCCGCCCAGCATATTCAGTAGGGTGGTCTTGCCCGCGCCGGAAGGCCCGACGATGATGCAGAACTCCCCCTTGTTGACGTGGAAGGTCATGTGGTCGGCCGCCGCCACCCGGACGCTGCCGGTCTGGTAATATTTCGACACGTCGGTAAAGCTGACAAAAGGCTCATCCATAGAAAACCACCTTCACTTTCCTTCAATTTTTTGAGCTTTTTGTGCACAGGCACGCACTTCGACTCTATCCACTCTAATAGTACAACAAACCGCCCTGTTTTTGCAAGCAGGCGAAGATTGTTTTAATGCAAACTTTACAAATCTGTCTTGTTTTGGCTGCTGCCGGGGCGGCCGGCGGGCGGGCGCGGCAAAAAAGCGCTTGACTTCACCGCTGCGGCATGATACAATAAACTCAGTTTTATCAAACGTAAATGCGTTGACGGGGAAAAATCGGACGATGGTCCCGCTTGCAGAGAGCCGCCGGATGGTGCAAGGCGGCGCGGGCGCTTCCGGCTACTGGCCCCTGAGCGGCAAAGCTGAACGGTCCATTCCCCACTAGGCTTTGACGGATGCCCACCGTTACAGGGGCAGCGATTCGCGCTGCGCGCTGATCGTGTCGAGTGGCCGCATCATCTGCGGCAAAGAGAGTGGTACCACGGGCCGCCTTGTACATGAAATGACAGGCTCTCGTCTCTCAGGGCTTTTCGCCTTGAAAGACGAGGGCCTTTTTCGTATCCCTTTTTACGACTGTTTAGGAGGAAAACCGCAATGATGGACGCCACCAAGTACGCACCTGGATACTATCCCGCACCCGCCGGTTACGACAGCTGGGTCAAGAAAGACCACATCGAAAAAGCCCCCGCCTTCTGCAGCGTGGACCTGCGGGACGGCAACCAGGCCCTGATCGTGCCCATGAGCCTGGAAGAAAAGATCGAGTTTTTCAAGATGCTGGTCAAGATCGGCTTCAAGGAGATCGAGGTGGGCTTCCCCGCCGCCAGCGAGACCGAGTATGAGTTCCTGCGGGTGCTGATCGAACAGAACATGATCCCCGAGGACGTCACCGTCCAGGTGCTGACCCAGTGCCGCGACCACATCATCCGCCGCACCTTCGAGGCGGTCAAGGGCGCGCCCCGCGCCGTCATCCACTTCTACAACTCCACCTCGGTGGCCCAGCGGGAGCAGGTGTTCCACAAGTCCAAGGAGGAGATCAAGCAGATCGCCACCGACGGCGCCAAGCTGGTCAAGCAGCTCAGCGAGGAGTACGAGGGCAACTTCCTGTTCGAGTACAGCCCCGAGAGCTTTACCGGCACCGAGCCGGAATACGCGCTGGAAGTCTGCAACGCCGTCATCGACATCATGCAGCCCACCCCCGACCGGCCCATGATCATCAACCTGCCCGTCACGGTGGAGATGAGCATGCCCCACGTCTACGCCAGCCAGATCGAATACTGCTCGGCCAACCTCCACAACCGGGACAGCGTCATCCTCTCCACCCACCCCCACAACGACCGGGGCACCGGCGTGGCCTGCGCCGAGCTGGCCGTCCTGGCGGGGGCCCAGCGGATCGAGTGCTGCCTGTTCGGCAACGGCGAGCGCACCGGCAACGTGGACGCCATCACCCTGGCGCTGAATATGTACAGCCACGGCGTGGACCCCAAGCTGGACTTCTCCGATATGCCCGCCATCTGCGAGCTGTATGAGCGTGTGACCCGGATGCACGTCTACGAGCGCACCCCCTACGCCGGCCAGCTGGTGTTCGCGGCCTTCTCGGGCAGCCATCAGGACGCCATCGCCAAGGGCATGAACTACCGCAAGGCCACCGGCGAACACCGCTGGACCTGCCCGTATATCCCCATCGACCCCCACGACATCGGCCGCACCTACGACGCCGACGTCATCCGCATCAACAGCCAGAGCGGCAAGGGCGGCATCGGCTTTGTGCTGGAACAGAACTACGGCTACAACCTGCCCGCCAAGATGCGGGAGGACCTGGGCTACAAGGTCAAGGCCGTGTCCGACCACAGCCACAAGGAGCTCTCCGCCGCCGAGGTCTGCCGCATCTTTGAGCAGGAGTACCTCAACAAGCAGAAGCCCTTCAACGTGGCCGACGCCCACTTCATCCAGAAGAGCGGCATCACCGCTTCGGTCACGCTGGAGATGAACGGCGCCACCCGCGAGGTGGTGGCCATCGGCAACGGCCGTCTGGACGCGGTGGCCAACGCCATCCAGACTGCCACCGGCATGGACTTCCATCTGGAGCAGTACGCCGAGCACAGCCTGGACGGCGGGTCCACCTCCCGCGCGGCTTCCTATGTGGGGCTGGTCTGGGGCGACGGCACCGCCACCTGGGGCGCCGGCACCGACACCGACATCATCGTGGCGGGCATCCGGGCGCTGGTCTCGGCCATCAACAACAAGTGAAAAATGGATGAAGGAGCAAACCGTATCATGGGAATGACACTGACACAGAAGATCCTTGCGCACCATGCCGGCCTCGACCAGGTCAAGGCGGGCCAGCTCATCAACGCCAAACTGGACATCGTCCTGGGCAACGACATCACCACGCCGGTGGCCATCAACGAATTTGAAAAGGCCGGCTTTGACGGCGTGTTCGATAAAAACCGGGTGGCCATCGTCCTGGACCACTTCGTCCCCAACAAGGACATCAAGAGCGCCACCCAGTCCAAGCAGTGCCGGGAGTTCGCCAACAAGTACGACATCCTCAACTTCTACGACGTGGGCCAGATGGGCATTGAGCACGCCCTGCTGCCCGAAAAGGGCATCGTCACCGCGGGCGACTGCGTCATCGGCGCGGACAGCCACACCTGCACCTACGGCGCGCTGGGCGCTTTCTCCACCGGCGTGGGCTCCACCGACATGGCCGCCGGCATGGCCACCGGCATGGCCTGGTTCAAGGTGCCCGCGGCCATCCGGTTCGTCCTCACCGGCAGCCTGCCCGAGCGGGTCTCGGGCAAGGACCTGATCCTCTCCATCATCGGGAAGATCGGCGTGGACGGCGCGCTGTACAAGTCGATGGAGTTCACCGGCCCGGGCGTGGCCTCCCTCTCGATGGACGACCGCCTGTGCATCTGCAACATGGCCATCGAGGCCGGCGCCAAGAACGGCATCTTCCCGGTGGACGATGTGACCAAAGCCTATCTGGCCGGCCGCAGCCAGCGCGAGCCTGTCTACTACGAGGCCGACCCCGATGCCGAGTATGAGCAGACCATCGAGATCGACCTGTCCCAGCTGGTGCCCACCGTCAGCTACCCCCACCTGCCCGAGAACACCCACCCCGCCAGCGAGGGGGGCAGCATCAAGATCGACCAGGTGGTGATCGGCAGCTGCACCAATGGCCGCCTCGAGGACATGGAGGCCGCCTACAACATCCTCAAGGGCAAGCACATCGCCAAGGGGGTGCGGGGCATCATCATCCCCGCCACCATGGCCGTCTATAAGGAGTGCATCCTCCGCGGCTGGACCGAGGCCTTCATCGACGCGGGCTGCATCGTCTCCACCCCCACCTGCGGCCCCTGCCTGGGCGGCTACATGGGCATCCTCGCCGAGGGCGAGCGGTGCGTGTCCACCACCAACCGCAACTTTGTGGGCCGGATGGGCCACGTAAAGAGCGAGGTCTACCTGGCCAGCCCGGCCACCGCCGCCGCCAGCGCCCTGACCGGCTGCATCACCGACCCGCGCACCGTTTGAGAGGAGGAGCACTGCCATGAACGCAAAAGGCCACGTTTTCAAATACCCTGACAACGTCGATACCGACGTCATCATCCCGGCCCGCTACCTGAACACCCAGGACGCCAAAGAGCTGGCGTCCCACTGCATGGAGGACATCGACAAGAGCTTTGTCTCCAAAGTGCAGCCCGGCGACGTGATGGTGGGCGGCTGGAACTTCGGCTGCGGCTCCAGCCGGGAGCACGCCCCCCTGTGCATCAAGACCAGCGGCATCTCGGTGGTCATCGCCAAGAGCTTTGCCCGCATCTTCTACCGCAACAGCATCAACATCGGCCTGCCCATCCTGGAATGCCCGGCGGCGGCCGACGCCATCGCGGCGGGGGACCTGGTCAGCGTCGATTTTGACACCGGCGTCATCACCGACGAGACCACCGGCGCCACCTTCCAGGCCGAGCCGTTCCCGCCCTTCATCCAGGAGATCATCGCCGCCGGCGGCCTGATGAATTCCATCAAGGCCAAGGCCGCACAGTAAAGGGGGAGCCTGCCATGGAAAAGAACATTGCCGTCATCTGGGGCGACTGCGCCAGCCCCGAGATCGTCCGCCAGGCCATCCGGGTGCTGGACAAAGTAGCTGAAAAGTTCGGTCACACCTTCCATTATACCGACGCTGCCATGGGCGGCGAGGCCATCGACAAATACGGCGACCCGCTGCCCCAGCACGAGCTGGACAAGTGCCTGGCCGCCGACAGCGTCCTGCTGGGCGCGGTGGGCGGCCCCAAGTGGGAGGGCCTGCCCGGCGAGCAGCGCCCCGAAAAGGGCCTGCTGCGGCTGCGCGCCGGGATGGGCCTGTACTCCAACAGCCGCCCCGCCAAGATCTGGCCCCAGCTGGCCCCGGCCAGCCCCCTCAAGCCCGAGATCGTGGCCAAGGGCATCGACTTCATCATCGTGCGGGAGCTGACCGGTGGCGTCTACTTCGGCGAGCACCGCACCGGCACCCTGCCCTCGGGCGAAAAGCAGGCCGTGGACGTCATGCCCTATTCCGAGCATGAGATCGAGCGGATCGGCCGCATCGGCTTTGAGACGGCCCGCAAGCGCCGCAAAAAGCTGTGCTGCGTGGACAAGGCCAACGTCCTGGACACCAGCCGCCTGTGGCGCGCCGTGATGCACCGCCTGAAGGACGAATACCCCGACGTGGAGTACAGCGAGATGTTCGTGGACAACGCCGCCATGCAGATCGTCAAGAACCCCGCCCAGTTCGACGTCATCGTCACCGAGAATATGTTCGGCGACATCCTCTCGGACGAGGCTTCCATGATCACCGGCTCCATCGGGATGATCCCGTCCTCCTCGCTGGGGGACGGCACCCGCGGCCTGTATGAGCCCATCCACGGCTCGGCCCCGGACATCGCCGGCAAGGACATCGTCAACCCCACCGCCTGCATCCTGTCGGCCGCCATGATGCTGCGCTACAGCTTCGGCATGGCCGCCGAGGCCGACTGCATCGAGGCCGCCGTGGGCAAAGTGCTGGACAAGGGCCTGCGCACCGCCGACAATATGTCGGAGGGCTGCACCTGCCTGGGCTGCGCCGCCATGGGCGACGCCATCCTGGCGGAGATGGGCTGAACCTCTCTCCCCGGCGGAACATAGGAAAACGCGCTGTCCCCTGCGCCATGGACGACATGGTACAGGGGACGGCTTTTTTGCAGCCGGGCCAAAGTTGAAATGCTCTCATTTGACAAATTACGAATTTTAATCTATACTGTTCACTATCAACGTTTTGACAGAAAAGGAAAGATGCGGGGCCGCGCGCCTCGCCATTTGACAGAGAGAGGGAAAACCAATGCTGACACTGGACAAGATCTACCACGCCGCCTTTGTGCTGCGGGATGTGGCGCGCCGGACCGACCTGATCGAGGCCCCGCACCTGTCCCACCACGGCGAGCAGCTCTACCTCAAGACCGAGAACCTGCAGGTGACCGGCAGCTTCAAGGTGCGGGGGGCGTACTATAAAATCAGCCAGCTCTCGCCCGAGGAGCGGGCCAAGGGCGTCATCGCCTGTTCGGCGGGCAACCACGCCCAGGGCGTGGCCCTGGCCGCCACCCGGATGGGGATCAAGAGCATCGTCTGTATGCCGGATGGCGCGCCCATCATGAAGGTGGAAAACACCAAGAACCTGGGCGCTGAGGTGTGCCTTGTGCCCGGCACCTACGACGACGCCCACGACTACGCCGTCAGCCTGCAGGCCGAGACGGGCATGACCTTCATCCACCCCTACGACGACGAGCTGGTCATTGCGGGGCAGGGCACCATCGGCCTGGAGATTTTGGACCAGCTGCCCGATCTGGACGCGGTGATCGTGCCCATCGGCGGCGGCGGGCTGATCGCCGGCATCGCCTTCACCATCAAGAGCCTGCGGCCCGACGTCAAGGTCTACGGCGTCCAGGCGGCCGGGGCCCCCAGTATGTACCTGTCGGTGCGGGATCACTGCTACCAGACCCTGGACACCGCCGCCACCTTTGCCGACGGCATCCAGGTCAAGACCCCCGGCGAGCTGACCTATGAACTGTGCGAAAAATACGTGGACGAGGTGGTCACGGTCAGCGAGGACGAGATCGCCGCGGCCATCCTGGCCCTGATGGAAAACCAGAAGCTGGTGGCCGAGGGCGCGGGCGCGGTGCCGGTGGCAGCGGCTCTGTTCGGCAAGCTGCCCATCCAGGGCAAAAAGGCGGTCTGCGTTTTGTCCGGCGGCAACATCGACGTGAACATCCTCAGCCGGGTCATCACCCGGGGCCTCATCATGAGCGGCCGCAAGTCCAACCTGACCATCGCCCTGGAGGACAAACCCGGCCAGCTGACCCGTGTGTCCAGCATCGTGGCCGAGTGCGGCGGCAACGTGGTGTCGGTCCAGTACGACGGTTCCGACCCCAATATGCCCATTTCCAGCTGCTTCCTCAAGCTGGGCATGGAGACCCGCGACGCCGCCCAGATCGAGCAGATCCGCTCCGAGCTGGCCAAGGCGGGCTTCCAGCTGGTGAACGAACGCACCTGACCTGTCAAGAAAGGAGTTTTACCCATGAACGTGATCTCTACTTCCAACGCGCCCGCAGCCATCGGCCCTTACAGCCAGGCCCTTGACCTGGGGGACCTGGTCTTTGTCTCGGGCCAGCTGCCCGTAGACCCCGCCACCGGCGCCATGCCCGACACCGTAGAGGCCCAGGCCGCCCAGAGCCTGGCCAACATCAAGGCCATCCTGGCCGAGGCGGGCCTCGGCATGGCCAACGTGGTCAAGACAGTCATCTTCCTGGCGGACATCAACGACTTTGCCGCCGTCAACGGCGTTTACGCCGGGGCGTTCGCCCAGCCCTACCCGGCCCGCAGCTGCGTCCAGGTAGCGGCCATCCCCAAGGGGGCCAAGCTGGAGATCGAGTGCATCGCCAAGCGGTAAAAACTATACACAAAAAGGGACAGCCTTTTGCGGGCTGTCCCTTTTGATTTGCCTATTAGGCCGCAGATGAGGCCGGCGTGGAGGAAGCGGCTGCTTCGCTGCTGGCGGCGGCGTCCGGCGCTTCGGGCGCGACGATCCTGCTGTGGGCCACATGGGTGCGCAGGTAGTCTACCCAGGCGGTGTAGCCCTCGGGCTGCAGGTGGTAGCCGTCCGGCTGGGCGTACTCGGCCCGCAGGTCGCCGTTTTCATCGGCCAGCACTTCCCACAGGTCGAGGAAGTAGCAGCCCTTTTCCACCGCCAGGGCGGCCAGGTCGTTGTTCACCCGGATGAACCGCTCGGCGTACATCCCGCTGTGGCGGGCGTCGGCCGACACTTCGGGCCGCACCGGCGTGATGGACTGGACGTAGATGTCGGCGCCGGGCACGAGCTCCCGGATGCGGTCCAGCATCAGGCCGTAGTAGTTCAAAAAGCTGGAGTAGTCCCGGTCCTGGGTCAGGACGTTGGTGCCCAGCAGGATGTAGACCGACTGGGGCGCGTAGGACGCCAGAGCGTCCAGGGGCACCTCCTCCACGCCGTCGGCCCGCCTGCAGGTGGAGCCGTTCACCACGGCGCTGGGGCCCACCCCGCGGTAGGCGCAGTAGTGGGCGTTGGGCAGACCGGTGTCGTAGATCTGCATCCCCTGGGTGATGCTGTCGCCCAGAAAGACGGCGGTGTCAAAATAGCTCAGGTCCACCGGCTCTGACTGGGCCGCCGGCATGGACGCCAGCCGGAAATCCATGGCGGTGGTGACGCCGTCGGCCAGCTTCTGGACGGTGGTGCTGGTCTGGCGGGTGTAACTGAGGGTGCTCCACTCGGCGCTGGGCAGGGCCTGTTCCAGCAGGGTGGTCTGGGGTTCATTGCGGCTGGGCGGGGTGGGGTAGAGCTGGCGCCACAGCACCCAGACGCCGCACAAAAGCACCAGCAGCACCAGTGCCAGAAAGGTGGCGAACATCCTGCGCCAGCGCCTGTGCAGCACGTGGCGGCGGTATTCCTGATAATCTGCCATAAGCGGCACCTCCTTGCCCCGGGCGGGGCATTTCGTCATGATCCTGCTTTTATTATAGCGGTTCCGCGCGCCGGGTGCAAGCGTCAGAATTACGGGGCAGGGCTTTTTTCCTGCCCTGTTTTGTGGTACAATAAAATGAAATCATCTCATGAAAGAAAGCAGGTATCACCTCATGCGCACAGACCCTTCGCTGCACTATCTGGACAACGCGTCCACCACGATGGTGGACCCCGCGGTGGCCGAAGTCATCCACGAAGCCATGCTCCGGCACTGGGCCAACCCCTCCTCCCTCTATCCGCCGGGGGCCGAGAGTGAGGCCGCTTTGAACCATGCCCGCGCGGCCCTGGCCCGGACCATTGGCTGCAAGAGCCGGGAGTTCTACTTTACCTCCTGCGGCAGCGAGGGGAACAACCTGGCCCTGCTGGGCGGGGCGCAGACCCGCACCTTTGGCAAAAAGATCCTCTGCTCGGGGTTTGAGCACCCCAGCGTCCGCCGCCCGCTGGAGGCGCTGGCCAAGGCGGGGTGGCAGGTGGAGTTCGTGCCGCCGGCCGCCGACGGCAGCTTTGACGTGGACCGCCTGCTGGAACGGGTGGACCGCTCCACCATCCTGGTGGCCTGCATGATGGTGAACAACGAGACGGGGGCCCGCTGCGATGTGGAAAAGCTGGCCCGGGAGACCAAGGCCCTGAACAGCCGCACCATCGTCCATGTGGACGGCGTGCAGGCCTGGATGCGCCTGCCGGTCCGTCTGGAGGGTAGCGGCATCGACAGCTTTGTGGTCAGCGGGCACAAGATCCACGCCCCCAAGGGGGTGGGCGGGCTGTACCTCAGCGACAAGCTGGCCCAGAGCTTCAAGCCGCCGTATCTGGGCGGCGAGCAGGAGCGCGGGCTGCGCCCCGGCACCGAAAACCTGCCCTACGCCCTGGGCCTGGCCGCCGCCGCCCAAAAGATGGCGCCTGACATGGCCGGGCGCACCGCTCACATCCAGGCGTTGAACCAGCGGCTGCGGGCGGGGCTGGCCGCGTTCCCCACCGTGGAGATCAACAGCCCGGCCGGTGCGGTGCCCGAAATTTTGAACTTCAGTGAGAACAAGGTCAAGAGCGAGACCATGCTGGCCTGGCTGGCCGGGGCAAACGTCTATGTCTCGTCGGCGTCCGCCTGCGGGCGGGGCGAGCCCAGCCACACCCTGCAGGCCATGGGCCGCCCGGCCAAAGCGGTGGACACCGCCATCCGGGTGTCCTTCTGCGCCGACAACACCGAGGCGGACGTGGACGCCTTCCTCGAGCGGTTTGAGGCGGGGATGAAAACGCTGCAGGGGATTTGACAAGAATACCAAATGTAGGATAGGAGATAAGATATGCAGGAAGTTATCATCGGCTACCAGGGGGAGATGTCCCTCAAGGGGCTGAACCGGAACCAGTTCGAGTCTGCCACCATTAAGATCCTGCGCTACCGCCTCAAGGACGCGGGGCGCTTCCGGGTCTGGTGCGCCCAGTCCACGTTTTACATCGAGCCGGAGGACGAGGCCGCCGACCTCGACCTGGCCTTTGCGCGGGTGTCGAAGGTGTTCGGCCTGGCGGCGGTCAGCCGCAGCGCCGTCTGCGAAAAGGACTTCGGCGCCATCTGCCAGACCGCCGAGAGCTATCTGGGGGCCACCCTGGCCCGGGTCAAGACCTTCAAGGTGGAGGCCCGCCGCGCGGACAAGACCTTCCCCATGGACAGTCCCGCCCTGATGCGGGAGCTGGGGGCCTACCTGCTGGAGCGGCATCCCCGCCTGAAGGTGGACGTCCATAACCCCGACTGCAAGGTCATCGTGGAGATCCGGGACCGGGGGGCCTACGTCCACGGGCCCAAGACCCCCGGCGAAGGGGGCCTGCCGGTGGGCACCAGCGGCCGGGCGCTGAATATGCTGTCCGGCGGCATCGACAGCCCGGTGGCCGCCTACCGGATGGCCAAGCGGGGCCTGGCGCTGGACCACATCCACTTCGCTTCGCCCCCGTACACCTCGGAGCGGGCCCGCCGCAAGGTGATCGCCCTGGCCCAGCGCACCAGCGTCTACACCGGCAGCTGCAACCTGTTCGTGGTGCCCTACACCCGCCCGCAGGAGTGCATCCGGGACAACGCGCCTCCCATGCTGTTCACCGTCCTGATGCGCCGCAGCATGATGCGGATCGCCGGGCAAATCGCCCAGCGGCAGGGCTGCGAGGCCCTGATCACCGGCGAGAGCCTGGCCCAGGTGGCCAGCCAGACCGTCCAGGCCATCCGCTGCACCGACGCCGCCCAGGACCTGCCGGTCCTGCGGCCCCTGATCGGGATGGACAAGACCGAGATCATCGAGACGGCCCGCCGCATCGGCACCTTTGAGACCAGCATCCTGCCCTATGAGGACTGCTGCACCATCTTCACGCCGCCCCACCCCAAGCTGCGCCCCACCCTGGACGAGGTGCTGGAAGCCGAAGCCGCCATGCCTGACCTGCCCGGCCTGGAAGCCGAGGCTGCGGCCGGGGCCGAGCGCCTGCGCATCCGCATCGACGACGAGCCCGAAGTGTAAGGAGGCAGAGCCATGACCGCAGAGATTATCAGCGTGGGCACCGAGCTGCTGCTCGGCAATATCCTGAACACCAACGCCCAGTTCCTCAGCCGGGAACTGGCGAGCCTGGGCATCACCGTCCAGCGGCAGAGCACCGTGGGCGATAACCACGACCGCCTGGCCGAGTGGGTCGATTCGGCCAAGGCGCGCGCGGACCTGCTGGTCTTTACCGGGGGGCTGGGCCCCACCGCCGACGATTTGACCAAGGAGACGGTGGCCGCCTGCTACGGCGACACCCTGACCTTTGACGCCGGGGAGTGGGAAAAGATCACCTCCTACTTTGCCCGCATGGGCCGGCAGACCACCCCCAACAACCGCAAACAGGCCATGGTGCCGGTGCGCGGCCAGAAGATCCCCAACGCCCACGGCACCGCGCCGGGGGCCTGGTTCGAGCAGAACGGCCGCTATGCCGTCCTGATGCCGGGCGTGCCCGCCGAGATGAAAGCCATGTGGGCCGAACAGGTGCGCCCCCGCCTGCTGGCGATGCAGAACTGCACCCTGCACTCCCTGACGCTGCGGGTGCTGGGGGGCGAGAGCGACATCGAATACCGGGTGCGGGACCTGCTGAAAAACGAAAACCCCACCGCCGCCATCTACTGCAAGACCGGCGAAAGCGAGATCCGCATCACTGCCCGTGCCGCCAGCGACCAGGACGGGGCGCAAATGTGCCGGGCATATGCCAAAAAGTTCTATGATCTGCTGGGGGATGCGGTGTATGATGAAGATGTGCCGGGGCTGGCCCACACGGTGATCCACACCCTGGCCGCCAAAGGCATGACCATGGCCACGGCCGAGAGCTGCACCGGCGGCCTGATCGCCCAGCAGCTGACGGGCGTGCCGGGGGCCAGCGACGTCTTTGGCTACGGGTTCGTCACCTACTGGGAGCAGGCCAAGGCCAGGCTGCTGGGGGTGGACCCGGCCGTCATCGAACAGTACAACGTGGTGTCGGGGCCGGTGGCCGCCCAGATGGCCCGGGGCGCCCGCACGGCGTCGGGGGCCAGCCTGTCGGTGTCCGTCACCGGCCTGGCCGGGCCCGGCGGCGGGGACGAGCTGCGCCCGGTGGGCACCGTTTACATCGCGGGCAGCGCCGGGGACGGCGTCTGGGTGGAAAAGTTCCACTTCGTCCGCTCCGACCGGGAGAACATCCGCGCCCGTGCGGCCCATGCGGCCCTGGAACTGGCGCTGCGGCTGGCCCAGGGCAAGGCCCCGGCGGGCTGCTACCGCCTGGATGCGGCGGCCTGCGATGACCCGGCGGCTCTGGCCGCCCTGAACGGGGCGCTGATCTTATAAAGTGATCGTGGAGGGGGAACGAGGATGGCAGCAGCAAGCGAGAGCCGGGTGCTCCGATTCTTCGGCGTAGAGGAAGAGCAGGTGCGGCAGGCGGCGTCCGCGCTGGCGGGCCGGTGCGCCCTGGCCGGGATCGAGACGCGGGCCCAGGGGGCCGAAACGCTGCTGGCCCTGACCGCATCCCCCGCCGCCCTGCGCAAAGCCGAGGACCTGCTGGGCCGCACCTTTCGGGCCGGGCTGTACGGCGCGGGGGAGCAGACTCTGGCGGACTGCGCGGCCCGCGCCCTGGTGAAACATGACCGGCTGCTGGCCTGTGCCGACGCCCTGGCGCTGGACCTGCTGGCCCCCCGGCTGGAGGGGAAACCGGGCATCGACGCCTGCTTTGACTTTGGGGCAGGCAGCTGCGCCGACCCCGCCGCTCTGGCCAAAATCGAAGCTGGGGCCCGCCGCTGCAAGGGCAACAGCCCCTCGGACCCCGTCTGGGACGAGCTGTGCCGGCTGCGGGCGGCCCTCCGCGTGACCCACGCCGACTTTGCCGCCGGGGCCATCCCCCTGCAGGACGGGACCCTGACGGCGGTGGCGGGCCGCCGGGGCAGCTGGACGCGCCATGTCCCCGCGGGGGACAACCCCGCCCTCTGGCTGCTGGATATGATCCGGCGGGCGGTCGCCGGCAGCCCCCAGGCGCAGGGGGTCAGCTTTACCCTGCACGGGGAGCGCCCGGCCCGGTCCGGTCCGCAGCCGGCCCTGCAGCTGCCCGCTGCGCCCTCTGCCGCCGCGCTGGAAGCGGCGCTCGCCTCCGGCCAGGAGGACGACGTCCCCCTGCCTGCCGCGGCCATGCTGCCCCGCCGCAGCCGCTGGCCGGCGCGGCTGGCCTTTGTGCTGGTGGTGCTGGCAGCCGTGGGGCTGGCCGCGGCCTTCCGCCTGACGGACGGAGATTTGGCCGCCCTGCCCGAGGTGCTGCGCAGCCTGCCCGGCGGTCCGGGCGTGCCCGCCCACTCCGGCGCAACGCTGCTGTAAAAACCATCAAAAAAGTCCCGTCCAGCCGACATGTGCGGATGGACGGGACACATACAGGGAAATTTGCCGCTGAGAGTGTGCGAGGCCGTAAGGCCGAGTGCATGGTTCAGCGGCAAATTTTGTCCCCAGGGGAATATTAGGGGGAAGGAATTTCTGTCGCGCGACTGCGCGCAGAAATGGGTTCCCCCTAAAGCGTGTCGCAAGACACGCTGAAAAGGCCCTGCCTCATTCCGTTTGGTCGGAGCGAGGCAGGGCCTTTTTAATCGTTCTCCGCCCGGGCGGGGGAGAGGTTTACTTCTTGGCGTACAGGTCGGGGTGGTACTGCTGGCAGGTGCACTTTTTCCACTTGAGGCCGCTGCCGCAGGGGCAGGGATCGTTGCGGCCGATCTTGCCCACACGCACCGGCTTGTTGGCTGCGCCTGCCACCTGGCCGGCTGCGGCCGCCTTGGCGCCGGCGCTCTGGCCGGTCAGCTTCTGGCGGAGGGCGGCCACGTCAGCCGCCTGGCTGGGGGAGCCGGGGTTGGCCGCGCCGAGCGGGGCGGGCTGGGCCTTGGGGGCTGCCGCGGGCTGTGCGGCGGGCGCGGCCTGGGGAGCCGGCTGCGCAGGCTGGGCCTGCTGGGCGGGCTTCGGCTGCACCGGGCGCACCTCGATCATCAGCAGCATCTTGACGGTGTCCTCGCGGATGGAGTCCACCATCTGGTCGAACATATCAAAGCCCTCGATGCGGTATTCGACCACGGGGTCCTTCTGGCCGTAGCTGCGCAGGGAGATGCCTTTGCGCAGCTGGTCCATGTTGTCGATGTGGTCCATCCAGTAGCGGTCGACGCAGCGCAGCAGGCAGATACGCTCCAGCTCCCGCATGAGGGGCGCGCCGTAGCGGGCCTCCTTGTCGGTAAAGACCTTGATGCCGCGGTCGTAGAGGGTGTCGGCCACCTTCTGGGGGGTCAGGCCGGACAGCTCGCTGTCGGTGTAGTGGAAATCGTTGTCGGTAGTCAGCCAGCCGTTGTAGTGGCGGCGGAGGGCGGCAAAGTCCCAGGTGGACTTGTCCTCGCCCGCCAGGAACAGCGCGCAGCTGCTGTCCACGTTGTCCCGCAGCATCTTGTGGATGTCGGCGCTGACGTCCTCGCCGTCCAGGACCTTGCGGCGCTGGCCGTAGATGATCTCGCGCTGCTGGTTCATGACGTCGTCGTAGCGCAGCACGTTTTTGCGGATCTCGAAGTTGCGGCCCTCCAGTTTCTTCTGGGCGCTCTCGATGGTGGAGGTGATCATCCGGGTCTCGATGGGGGTGTCCTCATCCAGGCCCATCGAGTTCATCAGGTTCTGCACCCGCTCGCCGCCGAACAGGCGCATCAGGTCGTCCTCCAGGCTCAGGTAGAACCGGGAGGCGCCGGGGTCGCCCTGACGGCCGGCGCGGCCGCGCAGCTGGTTGTCGATGCGGCGGCTCTCGTGGCGCTCGGTGCCGATGATGAACAGGCCGCCCGCGGCACGGACTTCCTCCGCTTCCTCGGCGATCTCGTCCTTGTACTGGCGGTACAGCTCGTCGAAGCGGGCGCGGGCCGCCAGGATGTTGGCGTCGGTGGTGTCGCCGTGGCCGTCGGCCTCGATCAGCAGGGCTTCCACCTGCTCGGGCAGGGCGTCCTGGGGGGCTTCGGGGTTCAGCAGCTTTTCGCAGAACTGCTCCTTGCGCATCTGGGCCTTGGCCATGAACTCGGCGTTGCCGCCCAGCATGATGTCGGTGCCGCGGCCGGCCATGTTGGTGGCGATGGTGATGGCGCCCTTCTTGCCGGCCTGGGCCACGATCTCGGCCTCGCGCTCGTGGTTCTTGGCGTTCAGCACGTTGAAATCTTTGGTCCGCTTCTGCAGCATCTTGGCCAGGATCTCGCTCTTTTCCACGCTGACGGTGCCCACCAGGACCGGCTGGCCCTTGGCGTGGCACTCCATCACCTGGTCAATGACGGCGCGGTACTTGCCGGCCACGGTGGAGTAGACCACGTCGGGGTAGTCCTTGCGGATGTTGGGCTTGTTGGTGGGGACGGTGACGATGTTCAAACCGTAGATCTCGGTGAACTCGGTGGCCTCGGTGCGGGCTGTACCGGTCATGCCGGCCAGCTTTTTGTACATGCGGAAATAGTTCTGGAAGGTGATGGTGGCCAGGGTCTTGCTCTCGGAGGCGATGTGCACCCCTTCCTTGGCCTCGATGGCCTGGTGCAGGCCCTCATTGTAGCGGCGGCCGATCATCAGGCGGCCGGTGAACTCGTCCACGATGATGACTTCGCCGTCCTTGACCACATAGTCGATGTCCTTTTTCATGACGCCGTGGGCCTTGATGGCCTGCTCGATGTGATGCACCAGGGTCATGTTCTCGGCGGCGGCCAGGTTCTCTACCTTGAAGTATTCCTCAGCCTTCTTGATGCCGCTGGCGGTCAGGGTGGCGGTCTTGTGCTTTTCGTCCACCACGTAATCGCCGTCGGCCTGGTCGTCGGCCTCCTCTTTGCTCTCCAGCTCGACCACCACGCTCTTGCGCAGGGTGCGGACGAACTGGTCCACCTGGGTGTACAGGGAGGAGGAGTCCTCGCCGCGGCCCGAGATGATTAGGGGGGTGCGGGCCTCGTCGATCAGGATGGAGTCCACCTCGTCCACGATGGCGTAAGCGTGGCCGCGCTGGACCATGTTGGCCTTGTAGGTCACCATGTTGTCGCGCAGGTAGTCGAAGCCGAACTCGTTGTTGGTGCCGTAGGTGATGTCGGCGTTGTAGGCCTTGCGGCGGGCTGCGCCGTCCAAGCCGGGCACGATCAGGCCCACCGTCAGGCCCAGCCAGCGGTAGAGCTTGCCCATCCACTCGCTGTCGCGCTTGGCAAGGTAATCGTTGACGGTGACGACGTGCACCCCTTCGCCGGACAGGGCGTTGAGGTAGGCGGGCAGGGTGGCCACCAGGGTCTTGCCTTCACCGGTCTGCATCTCGGCGATGTTGGCCCGGTGGAGGGCGATGCCGCCCACCACCTGCACCGGGAAGTGCTTCATGCCCAGCACGCGCCAGGCCGCCTCGCGGCAGGTGGCGAACGCCTCGGGCAGGATATCGTCCAGAGTCTCGCCTTTGGCAAGGCGCTCCTTCAGGGCGGGGGTCTGGGCCTGCAGCTCGCTGTCGGACATGGCGGCGTAGGCGGGCTCCAGGTCGAGGACCTTTTTGGCGATGGGGTTGATCTTTTTCAGCTCCCGGTCCGAGAAGGAACCGAAGATCTTTTCTACCAGGGACATAGTTTCACCTCAAAATTGTGTGTCTATCGGAAAACGGGCGGCAAAGCAGCCCGCTGTGTCTGCTTTCACGCACCCCTTATAATACACCAAAGCGGGAAGGGGTGTCAAACATTTGGGGCGCTTTCCGGTAAATTTTCTGTGAACAGGAAAGAAAAAGCCGCTCTGCGCTCAGCACAGGGCGGCAAAAAGCGTTTTTACAGCAGGCTGGGCAGGTCGGCCAGGCGGTCGATGACGGTGCAGCCGGTGGCTTCCAGCCGGGGGCGGGCCTGGTGGCCGCCGGCGTAGAGGATGCAGCGCACCCCCATGGCGCGGGCGGTCTCGGCGTCGTGGTCGGTGTCGCCCACCATCAGGCAGCGGGCCGGGTCGGCCACGCTGGCGGCGATGTAGTCCTGCCCCAGCTGCACCTTGCTGACGCCGTAGATGTCCGACAGGCCCAGCATGGCCCGGAACGCGCCGCCCAGGCCCCGGCGGGCCGCCTGCTCGGCCAGGTAGTCCCGGCGGGAGACGGACAGCAGGGCCTGTTCGATGCCGCGGCCGGCCAGCGCCTGGATGACGCCGGCGGCGCCTTCGGTCAGGGGGCAGGCGTCCACCCCGGCGTTATAGCGCTGCATATAGCTCTCGGCCAGGACGGGGAAGGGGTCGCGCGCAAAGTCGAACCCCACCCGGCGGTAGTAGTCCTCGATGGGAAAACCGAACACCGCGCGGTAGGCGTCCAGATCGTACCGCTGGGGGTAGCCGTATTCGTCCAGCAGGCCGTTCAGGCAGCCGCAGGAATAAGAGGTGTCGTCCATCAGGGTGCCGTTCCAGTCCCAGAAAACAAGCGAAGGTGCAGCCATGACAGCCTCCTCAGAAGATCAGGCGGTGCGGACGCCTTCGTCGGTAAAGACCTGCCGCAGCCGCGGGTCAAGTTCGATCAGGCGGACAAGCGCCACGCCCAGCACCCCGCAGCTGATGATCTCGCCTGCGCCCACCGAGAGGGCATTGGCCAGGATGAGGGCCGGGGTGGCCGGCGTGTCCGAGAAAAAGACCGCGATCTCGGTGCCGACGATGACGGCGTTCCAGAGGACCGGGGGCACAGCCGCCGGGACGGCGAAGCCGCCCACCCGCCAGCGCCGCACCGCGTAGGTGCACAGGCAGGCCAGGAAGGTGGCCAGGGTGCCGAAAACCACGTCGATCATGGTGGAGCCCAGCAGGTTGGCCAGCGCGCAGCCCAGGGTGACGCCCAGGATGTACTCAGGCCCGAAGATGGGCAGCAGGCAGAGGGCTTCCGCCACCCGCACCTGAATGGCCCCGTAGGAGAAGGGGGCCAGGCCCAGGCAGAGGGCGACGTAGATGGCTGCCACGACGGCGCAGCGGACCATCTTGCGGACGGTGAAGGTTTCCTTGTTCATAGGTACAATACTCCCAGCGGAAAGATTTTGACCTTCCGGGGCCGCCAGCCCCCGGAGGTTTGGCCCGGCGGGATGCGCCGGGGAGCCTAAAATCCTAAGTTGCTCTTTGATACGCTATTCGGATTTGAGGTGGCGCACAGCGCCATGAGACAGTATAGCATAAACGGCCGCTTTGAGCAAGAAAAACGTTCAGCCCGGCGGCAAAGGAAAACCCCGGCGCGGGGCCGGGGGAAAGGGTGTGCTTCTTCAGCGCTTTTTGCCGGTGTAGGCGATGGCCAGGGTGTCGGGGCCGGTGTTGGCCGAGACGACGCCGCCCAGCTCGAAGATGGTCAGCGGCTCCTGGCCGAACGCCTTTTTGCAGGCGCGGCGCAGATCTTCGCCCTGCTTGATGCCGGTATGGCCGATCATATACTCAAAGTCCTCGAGGCCGGCGGTGCGCTTTTTGCACAGCTCCAGCATGGCGGGCACCACCTTGTCGTCGCCGCGGACCTTGCTCTCCACCACCGTCTTGCCGTCGATCAGGGTGATGATGGGGCGCAGGCCCAGCAGCTCGCCGGCAAAGGCTGCGGCGGCCGAGATGCGGCCGCTCTTTTTCATCTGGCGCAGGCTGTAGGGTCCCAGGATGATCTCCATCCGGCTCATCTTGTCGTTGAACTCGCCGATCACATGGCGCAGCTCGGCCCCGTTGCGCAGCTTGCGGGCCAGCTCGCAGACATACCAGCCGAACACCATCGAATAGGTGTGGCTGTCCAGCAGGTGGATCTTCATTTTGTGTTCGGGGCGCTCCTCCCGCAGCATCCCCTGGGCGATGACCGCGTTGTCGTAGGTGGAGGAGCCGGAGCGGTTGATGGTGATGTGGACCACGTCGGTGTAGCCGGCGTCCACATATTCGCAGTATTTTTCGCAGAACTGGATGGGAGTGATGGCCGCCGTGGAAGGCACGCCCTTGGCCTGGCGCATCAGGCCGTAAAATTCCTCATTGGTGCAGCTGATCCGCTCGAGGTAATCGACACCGTCCAGCATGATGTGGAAACTCATGATGTCGATGCCGTACTTGTCGGCCAGATCCTGGGGGATGTCGCAGGAGGAGTCGGTCAGGATGGCGATTTTGTTCATAGTAGTCCTCATTTCCATTCGTAGTCACGCAGATGGCCGTGGTCGAGCAGTTCGGGAAAATCCCATTGACGCAGCACTTCGTATACGCCCACCGCCACGCTGTTGGACAGGTTCAGGCTGCGCGCGCCTTCCCGCATGGGCATGCGGATGCACCAGTCCTGGTTGGCGGCCAGCAGGGCTTCGGGCAGGCCAGCGTCCTCCCTGCCGAACACCAGATACGCCCCGTCCGGGTAAGCCACGTCGGTGTAGCGGCGGGGCGCCTTGGTGGAAAAATAGTAGTAGGGGCCCTCGTTCCGCGCAAAGAAATCGTCGAGGCCCTGATAATATGTTATATCAAGCATGGGCCAATAGTCAAGCCCCGCGTGCTTTAATTTTTTGTCGTCGATGGCAAAGCCCATGGGCCCGACCAGATGCAGCCGGCAGGCGGTGCAGGCGCAGGTGCGGGCCACATTGCCGGTGTTCTGGGGGATGCGCGGCTCCACCAGGACGATGTTCAGCGTGGGTTTGTGTTCCATGATTCCCTCTCTTTCCCTGTGTGGGTCAAACTTCCGGCGCGGGGGACAGCCGGGGCAGCAGCGGCTCGAACCAGACCCCGAAGCGGGTGTCGGCGGTGCGGGGGGTGTGCTGGATGGCCTGGGCCACAAAGCCGGCGGCCGCATCGGCGGCGGCGCTGAGGACGTTGCCCCGCAGCAGCGACCCGGTCACGATGGCCCCGAACAAATCGCCGGTGCCGGGAAAACTGCGGTCGATGTGGAGGTGGCGGACCACAAAGGGCTCGTCGCCGGCCCCGGCGCAGCCCACGAACTTGCCCATGGGCAGCCCGGTGACCACCGCCCGCCCCGCAAGGGAGGTCAGGCGGCCGGCCAGGTCCAGCGCTTCCTCATCCGAGATGGTGCTGGGCAGGGCGGGGTCGAGCCCCAGCAGCAGCTTTGTCTCGGTCAGGTTGGGCAGGATGAGGTCGGCGGCGCGGCACAGGCTGCGCACCTTCTCGATGACGTCGGGGGTAAAGCCGCTGTAGGGCCTGCCGCCATCGGCCATGACGGGGTCCGCCACTTTGAAGGCGCCGGGCCAGAGGCGGAAGGCTTCGGCCGCCAGGTCCACCAGGGCGCTGCTGCCCAGGTAGCCGGTATAGATGCAGTCGAAGGCGAGGCCCAGTTCCCGGTAGTGGGCCAGGGCGGCATGGCCATAGGCCTGGCAGTCCTGGCGGGCGGGTTCGCCCAGGCCCCCGGTGTGGGTGGACAGCAGCATGGTGGGCAGGGCCACCGGCTGCACCCCCATGACGGCCAGCACCGGCAGGATCACCGCCAGGCTGCACCGTCCCGCACCGGACAGATCGTGGATGCAGAGCACTTTTTTGGGTTCGGTTGGCAAGGGACAAGCCTCCTTTTATAAAATGGGACCCGCCCGGGCATACTATGGATGGCCGGGGCACCGGCACAAACCAACGGGAGGGCACTGTCTATGAAAGAACATCAGGTACGTTCGGCCGCCGGGATGCTGCTGGGCATGGCGGCAGGCGCGGCCGTGGGGGCCGCCGGCGTGATGGCCGCGGTCCACACCGACCCCCGGGGCGTCCGCAAGGCGGCCCGCAAAATGGCCAAAGGGGCCGAACACGCGGTAGACCGCCTGGATAAAATGGCCGGGGACATCATGGAAAAGTTTTGAGCGCCCCATCCGGGCAAAAAAAGACTGCGGCAGGCGCTGCGCCCCGCAGTCTTTTTGTGTGCCGCGACGCTTTACAGGACGGCGATGCACATCCGGGCGGTCTTGGTGGTCTCGCCCAGCAGGTCCACGTCCATCTCGATGGCGCAGGTGACCACCAGCGAGCGGCTGACGTTGCTGCCGGTGAGCACCGACGAGGGCAGGTTGCGGATGGTGAGGACGGCGGAACCGTCCTCCAGGCTGCCCGAAACTTCGCCGTCGTAGGAGATGTCCCCGATGGTCAGGCCGGACAGGTGCCCGGTGAACACCACCGTGGAAACGGTCTGGATGGGCAGGTGCAGGGTATAGGTGCCGTTGGACTGGCGGACCAGGGTGGCTTCGCGCCCGGCGTCGACGCCGTCGTTGACCACCGAGTAGCCCTCGCTGTCCTCGTCCCAGAAGGTGACGGAGACAGGCAGGTTCGCGGTGACGCCGCCGGCTGCCGGACCCAGCGCTCCGGCGCGCAGGCCGGCGGCTGCCAGCAGCACCAGCGCCAGCAGCGCGGCGCACAGCCGTTTATAACAAAGGGTATGGGTCATGGTAAACATCCTTTCCTGTGGGGCAGCCCAGCCGGAAGGCTGTGCAAACTACCCCACTATCAAAATAGCACCATTTGAAGGGAATGTCAAGGGCAGGTCAAATTTTAGGGTAGAAGAAAGGAAAAGAAAACCTCCCTCCCCGGCGGGGGAGAGAGGTCAGGGCGCTGTTTCAGCGTTTATTCAAAGTCGGGGTCGTCCTTCAGCAGGTGGATGTTGGTGATGAAGGCGCTCTCCTCGGGGTCCTTGAAGGGTGCCGCGGCAACGTACTTGTTCAGCTGGACCGCGGTGCGCACGGGGTCGGCGATGGTGCCGGCGCCGCCGATGCAGCCGCCCGGGCAGCCCATGCCTTCCAGCAGGTAGCCGTTGTACTTGCCGGCCTTGGCCATCATCAGCATCTTCTTGCAGTTGGCCAGGCCCTCGGCCGAGGCGATCTTGACCTCCTTGTCGGGGTACCACTCGTGGATCTTGTCGGCCACAGCCTTGGCCACGCCGCCCGACTGGGCAAAGCCGCGGCCTGCGGCGGAGCCGTAGTGCAGCTCCTCTTCCTCGGGGGCGATGGACAGATCGACGCCGCGGGCTTCCATGATGCCGGCCAGCTCCTCAAAGGTGAGGACGAAGTCCACGTCGCTGCGGACGTGCCGGCGGGAGGCCTCCAGCTTTTTGGCGGCGCAGGGGCCGATGAAGCACATGCGGGCCTCGGGGTCGGCGGCCTTGATCATACGGGCGGTAAAGACCATGGGGGTCATGGTCATCGAGATGTTCTTGGCCATGTCGGGGAACAGGGTCTTGGCCATCATGCTCCAGGCCGGGCAGCAGGAAGTGGCCATGAAGTTGAGCTTGTCCGGCACTTCCTTCAGGAAGTCGCGGGCCTCGTCCACGGTGCACAGGTCGGCGCCGATGGCCACCTCCACCGTCTCGCAGAAGCCCACCTGCGCCAGGGCGGCGCGCAGCTTCTGGGTGGTGTTCAGGGCGGGGAACTGGTTGACGAAGGCAGGGGCCACCAGGGCGTAGACCCGGTCGCCGCGGTTGAAGCTCTGGATCAGCTGGTAGATCTGGCCCTTGTCGGCGATGGCGCCGAAGGGGCAGTTGACCAGGCACTGGCCGCAGGAGACGCACTTGGAATAGTCGATCTCAGCGCGGCCCAGAGCGTCCGAGTGGATGGCGCCCATGCCGCAGGCAGTGGCGCAGGGACGCTCGGTCTTGACGATGGCGTGGTAGGGGCACACGTCCACGCAGCGGCCGCACTTGATGCACTTCTCCTGGTCGATGGTGGAACGGCCGGACTCCCAGACGATGGCGTTCTTGGGGCACACCTCCATGCAGGGGTGGGCCAGGCAGCCCTGGCACAGGTCCGAGACCTTGACCATCTTTTCGGGGCAGCGGTTGCAGGCGAACTTGATGACGTTGACCAGCGGGGGGTCGTAGTACTTGTCGGCGATGTTGGCGTCCTCCAGGCCCGAGACCACGCTGTTGTGCTCGTCCATGCGGCGGGTGGGCAGGCCGATGGCCAGGCGGACGCGCTCCTCAACGATGGCCCGCTCCAGGAAGATGTCCTTGCGCAGTTTGCCCTCCTCGCCGGGGATGATCTTATAGGGGATGCTGCGCATCATGTGGTTTGCCTGCTCGCCCTTGACGTTGGCGTAAGCCATCCGGGCGACTTCGGTGAATACCGCCCGCCGGATCTGGATGACGGTGGTATTGATGCCTCTGAAGCTCATTCCAATTTCTCCTTTACTCTGGTTGCTCTGCTGGTTGCCCGGCCCGCGGCCTGCAGGGCCGTGCCATGGCTCCGGTGGCGCACAGGGATGCAAAAGACCGGTTTGCGTGCGCCGTCCATACACTGCTATTCTATCACATTTTACCCGCCTTGAAAAGGGAGAACGTGAAAAAAACGTCAAAGATCCCGTATCACTTCAGCCCGGACGCGGGTGCCGTCGTACCGGCCCAGCCGCACCCGGACGATGTCCCCGGCGGCGTGGTCGGGGGCGGCCACGGCCACCGGCACATACAGCCGGGTATAGCCGGTGAATACGGTGGCGGACAAGGGAGTCTCCAGCAGCACCTCGTCCTCCGTGCCTTCCAGCCCGGCCAGGACGCGGACCCGCACGGCCTCGGCGCGCTGGTGCATCCGGCGGCTGCGGGCCTGCTTTTCCTCCTCAATGATCTGGCCGGGGAAGCTGTAGGCCGGCGTGCCCTCCCGCCGGGAGTAGGGGAACACATGGACCCGCAGGAAGCCCACCTGCTCCAAAAAGGCGCAGCTGGCCTCAAAGTCCTCCTCCGTTTCGCCGGGGAAACCGCAGATGCAGTCGGTGGTAAAACTGACCGGCCGTCCGCCGTAGGCTTCGCGCAGCTGCTGCACCACCTGCAGGTATTGGGCGGTGGTGTAGGGCCGGCGCATCCGGCGCAATGTGGCGTCGCAGCCGCTCTGCAGGCTGAGGTGGAACTGAGGGCAGAGCTTGTCCACCGCGGCCATCCGGCGGATGCCCTCGGGGGTGAGCATATCGGGGTCCAGGCTGCCCAGCCGGATGCGCTCGATGCCCTCCACCGTGGCGCAGTGCTCGATCAGCTCGTACAGGTCGGTGCCGGTGTCGGAGCCGTAGCTGGGCAGAGAGATGGCGCTGAGCACCGCCTCCCGGTAGCCGGCGGCGGCCAGCTGGCGCAGCTCGGCCAGGATGCTCTCCTCGGCGCGGCTGCGCACCGGGCCCCGCGCCCGCGGGATGACGCAGTAGGCGCAGCGGCGGTTGCAGCCGTCCTCCACCTTGATGAAGGCCCGGGTGTGGGTCTCGAAGCGGTCCACCGGCAGCTCCTCGAAGGCCTCGCCCCGCTCGTGGGGCTGGATGGCCACGATCCGCTCGTGCCCTTCCAGCATCTGGTTGACATAGCCCAGAATGGCCCGGCGGTTGGTGGTGCCGCAGACCACGTCGGCCTCGGTCATGCCGGCGGCCGCCTCGGGGCTGGCCTGGGGCCAGCAGCCCGACATGACGGTAACAGCGCCGGGGTTCTTCCGCTTGGCCTGCCGCAGCCACTTGCGGCTTTTCTGGGCACCGAAATTGGTCACGGTGCAGCTGTTGACGATGTAGACGTCGGCGTCCTCGCCGTCGGGCACCACGGTAAAGCCGCTGCGCTTGAACAGCTGTTCCAGCGCCTCGGTCTCGTTCAGGTTCACCTTGCATCCAAGGGTATAAAAACAAACACGCATGGGGTATCCTTTCTCTGAACACATCTTGTACAGCGCAAGTATAGCGGATACCGCCCCAAAAGGCAAGCGGGCATGACCGCGCCCCCGGCTGCATACAATCAAACAAAACGCAACTGACGGATGGAGGCAAGAGGCATGGCGGCTGAAAAGACACGCAGAGGGAATGCGGTGCGCCGGGCGGCCCGGCGGTGGGCGGCGGCGCTCTGCCTGCTGGGGCTGGCGCTGGGCCCGGCGGCGCTGCCGGCAGCGGCACAAGAAGGCGGGGCACAGCTGGTGCCGGCGCAGGAGGGGACCACTCTGTCCCTGCCCTGCCGGGCGGCCATCCTGGTGGACCAGGCCACCGGCACGGTGCTGTACGAAAAGGACGCCGACCGGCGTATGCCCATTGCGTCCATCACCAAGGTGATGACCCTGCTTTTGACCTTTGAGGCCATCCACGACGGAAAGCTGACCCTGGATACCCCGGTGCCGGTGAGCGAGCACGCGGCCAGCATGGGCGGCAGCCAGATCTGGCTGGAACCGGGCGAGCACTTCACGCTGGACGAGATGCTGCGGGCCATCTGCGTGTCCAGCGCCAACGACGCCGCCGTGGCGGTGGCCGAGCTGGTGGGCGGCACCGAGGAAGCCTTTGTGGCCCGGATGAACGCCAAAGCCGCCGAGCTGGGCATGGCGGACACCACCTTCAAAAACGCCTGCGGGCTGGACACCGAGGGCCACCTCTCCACCGCGCGGGATGTGGCGGTGATGAGCCGGGCCATCCTGAACGAGTGCCCCGAGGTGCTGCACTACAGCGGCATCTGGACCGATACGCTGCGGGGCGGCGAGACCATGCTGGTGAACACCAACAAGCTGCTGCGCCGCTATGAGGGGATCACCGGCCTCAAGACCGGCACCACCGGCGGCGCGGGGGTCTGCCTGTCGGCGTCGGCCAGCCGGGACGGGCTGGACCTGATCGCGGTGGTGCTGGGGTCGAATTCCAGCGCCGAGCGGTTCGACGCGGCCACCCGCCTGCTGGATTACGGCTTTGCCAACTACGAGGCCGCGCCCCTGCCCGACCTTGCGGGCCGGCCGCTCTATCTGGAAGTGACAGGCGGCGCCGCGGCCGACGTGCCGCTGGATTACAGCGCCCTGCCCGACCGTTTGCTGGTGCCCAAGGGCGGCGCCGCGGCCCTGTCCGCCGTGGTGGAGCTGCCCGAATCGGCGGCGGCCCCGCTGGACAAAGGCGGCGAGGTGGGCCGGGTGACGGTGCAGGCCGGCGGCGCCAAGGTTGGCTCCTGGCCGGTGTATGCGGGCGCCGGCGCGGCCCGGATGGATTTCGACGCGGCGGTGCGCCTGATGCTCGAGAGCCTGCTGTGAAGCGCGGAAAGCCCCCTGCCGCCCTTCCCGGCAGGGGAGCGGACACCTAAATGACCAGAATTTACAATCAGGCCCCGATGGGCCTTGTTAAAATTGTATGAATCCGGGGGATTTTGGCCTTGACTTTATCGGGGCGGGACGGTACACTTAGATAAAGATTTTCTTCGCCGCCGGGAAACGGGTCCCCGCCCGCGTCCCGCAGCGTGGAACCATACAGGAAAAGGAACAGTTTGGAGGCCAAGAACATGAGCGTTTCGTTTAATACCAAACACCTCACTCCGTTTATCAAAGAAGACGAGTTCGCCGCCATTTACCCGCAGGTGGCTGCGGCCCACGAGCAGCTGGAAGCCAAGACCGGCCCCGGCAACGACTTTTTGGGCTGGATGTATCTGCCCCGCGATTACGATAAGGAAGAGTTCGCCCGCATCCAGGCCGCTGCCCAGCAGATCCGCAGCGACTCCGACGTGCTGGTGGTGGCCGGCATCGGCGGCAGCTACCTGGGCGCCCGCGCCGTGGTGGAGGCCGTCAAGGGCGTCTACCACAACGAGCTGGAAGAGGGCCTGAAGATCTACTTCTGCGGCAACAGCATCAGCCCCACCGCCCTGAACGACATCATCGCGCTGTGCAAGGGCAAGCGCTTCTCGATCAACGTCATCTCCAAATCGGGCACCACCACCGAGACCAGCCTGGCTTTCCGCGTCCTGCGCAAGCTGCTGGAGGAGGAAGTCGGCGTGGAGGAGGCCAACAAGCGCATCTACGCCACCACCGACCGCGCCCGCGGCACCCTCAAGCAGCTGGCTGACAGCCAGGGCTGGCCCACCTTCGTGGTGCCGGACGACGTGGGCGGCCGCTACTCGGTGCTGTCGGCCGTGGGCCTGCTGCCCATCGCCGCCGCCGGCATCGACATCGCCGAGCTGATGAAGGGCGCGGCCGACGCCATGGAGCGCTTCTCGGTGCTCAGCCCCGACAACGACGCTTACAAGTACGCCGCCGCCCGCAACATCCTCAGCCGCAAGGGCAAGCAGATCGAGATCCTCGAGTGCTACGAGCCCAACTTCGCCCTGATGAACGAGTGGTACAAGCAGCTGTTCGGCGAGAGCGAGGGCAAGGACAACAAGGGCCTGTTCCCCGCAAGCTGCATCTTCTCCACCGACCTGCACTCCATGGGCCAGTTCATCCAGGAGGGCACCCGCAATATGTTCGAGACCATCGTCAACGTCAAGAATCCTGCCAAGGACCTCTACATCGAGGAGCTGGAGGGCAACTTCGACGGCCTGAACTTCCTGGCCGGCCAGAACATGAGCGTGGTCAACCGCAAGGCCATGGAGGGCACCATCCTGGCCCACACCGACGGCGGCGTGCCCCAGATGCTGATCGACGTGGACGATCTGTCGGCCTACAACGTGGGCTACCTGATCTACTTCTTCTGGCGCGCCTGCGCCTGCAGCGGCTACCTGCTGGGCGTCAACCCCTTCAACCAGCCGGGCGTCGAGAGCTACAAGAAGAATATGTTCGCCCTGCTGGGCAAGCCGGGCTATGAGAGCCTGACCGCCGAGCTGGAAGCAAAGCTGAAGTAAAACGGCAGCGACCCCCATTGAAAACGGAATCCCCCGCCGCGAGGCGTGGAAAATACAGGAGGCTATATTATGATTAGACTGATTGTCGGCACCAAGGGCTCGGGCAAGACCAAGGCTATGATCGATATGATCAATGAATCGGTCCGCACCAGTAAGGGCAGCGTCGTCGTGGTGGAAAAGGGCATGAAGCTCACCTACGACATTTCTTCGTCGGCCCGCCTCATCGACCTCGACGAGTATAAGATCCAGGGCGGCGAGATGCTCTACGGCTTTGTCGCAGGGCTGATGGCCAGCAACTACGATATCACCGATATCTACATCGACGGCATCCTCAAGGTGCTGGACCACGACATCAACCGCCTGGGCGTGGTGCTGGACGAAATGGCCGCCATCGCCGGCGACAGCGTCCGCGTCACCGTCACCGTCAGCGCCGACGAGACCATGCTGCCCCACAACGTCAAGAAGTACCTGTAAGAAATCACCTTTTGCCCCTTAAAAGGAAAGCGGACAGGCCGGTGTGCGGAAGGCGCACCGGCCTTGTCCGGTACAGGGGACAAAAATTTTTCCTGCCGGTGCGCAATTTGGGGCTTGACACGGGCCCCCTTTGGCGCTATACTTACAAGGCAGCTTTTTAGAGGTGTACTATGCAATTTGACCTGAGAAGGTTCATCGCATCCGGCCGCGCAGACTGGGCGCAGACGTTTGAATGCGACCTGTCGGGGCGCGACTTCGCCGGTTCGCGGATCGAAGCGCCCGTCACGGCCAGCTTTACAGCGCAGGCGGACGGGGACGAAGTGCGGATGACTTTGCGGGCAAGCGCATCGGTGCATGGCGAATGCGCGCGCTGCCTCGACCCCGTCAGCTTTGACGCAAAGGTGGAGGCGGAATGGACGGCGCGGGAACGGGACCTGGACGACCCCGACTTCGAGCTGCCGCTGAACGCGGCGGGCAGCATCGACCTCGACGACTGGCTTTACCAGGAGTTTTTGTTCCAGATCCCCGGGGTGCTGCTGTGCAGCCCCGACTGCCCGGGCCTGTGCCCTCAGTGCGGGCGCAAACGTCCCTGCTCCTGCCCGGCTGCGCCGGAACCGAGCGCACAGCCGGATGCAAGGCTGAGCGTACTGAAATCACTGCTGAACTGATATTCCATCCAAGGAGGTGCAAACTATGGCAGTACCCAAGAGACATCTTTCCAAGGCCCGCCGCGACAAGCGCCGCAGCAACGTCTGGAAGCTGGAGGCCCCCACGCTGGTGAAGTGCAGCAACTGCGGCTCTTTCAAGCTCCCCCACCAGGCCTGCGGCAACTGCGGCTACTACAAGGGCGAGGAAGTCATCAAGAAGGGCTGATTTGCATTTTACTTGGTGGCAACATGGATGTATGACAGAAGGGGAGGGCGTATTGTGCCTTCCCCTTCTTCGTGTTTCAGGCTCTCTTTGCTGCGTTGCGGCAAAGAGGGCGGGACTTTTTGAAAGGAGGCGGCAGCCATGGCTATGAAGATCGATACGGTGGCCCCCGGCTCGGACGCGGCGGCCCTGGGCCTTAGCCCGGGGGACGAACTGCTGTCGGTGGACGGCAACCCGCTGAACGACGCGCTGGACTACCAGTTTTACACCGACAGCCCCGGCTTCCACCTGACCGCGCGGATCGGGGGACAGATGCGGGAGTGGGATGTGGCGCGGCAGCCCGGCGAGGACTTCGGGTGCAGTTTTGCCACCTATCTGGGGGACAGAAAGCACTCCTGCGCCAACCGCTGCATCTTCTGCTTCATCGACCAGCTGCCGCCGGGGATGCGCAAAAGCCTGTACTTCAAGGACGACGACGAGCGGCTGTCCTTTTTGTTCGGCAACTACATCACGATGACCAATATGCACGATCATGAGATCGACCGGATCATTCGGATGCACATTTCCCCCATCAATATCTCGGTGCATACCACCAACCCCGAACTGCGCAGCAAGATGCTGGTCAACCGCCGGGGCGGGGAGACCCTCAAGTATCTATACCGCCTGGTGGAGGCCGGCATCGCCGTCAACTGCCAGCTGGTGCTGTGCCGCGGGGTGAACGATGGGGACGAGCTGCGCCGCACCTTGACCGACCTGCTGGCCCTGGGGCCCATGGTCCAGAGCATCGCGGCGGTGCCCTGCGGCATCACCGGCTACCGGCAGGGGCTGTACCCCCAGGTGCCCTATGACGCGGCCACCAGCGCCGAGGTCATCGACATCATGGAGGCGTTTGGGGACCAGGCAAAGGCCCGCTATGGTGCCCGCATCGTCTACCCCAGCGACGAGTGGTACCTCTGCGCCGGCCGGCCCATCCCGCCGGCTGCGTTCTATGAGGACTACGCCCAGCTGGAAAACGGGGTGGGGATGTGGCGGCTGTATGAGGACAGCTTCCGGGCCGAGCTGGCCCGCCCCCACGCCGTCTATGGGGAAAAGAAACTGGATGTGGTCACGGGGACCATGGCCGCCCCCCTGATCTGCGCCATGATGGAGGAGCTGCACCGGGAATACCCCATGATCTCGGTGACGGTCCACCCCATCCAGAACTGTTACTTTGGGGGCAACGTGGGGGTCGCGGGGCTGGTGACGGCCACCGACATCATCAGCCAGTGCCGGGGCAAGCTGACCAGCGGCGTGCTGGGCGTGCCGGAAGTGATGCTGCGCAGCGAACGGGATATGTTCCTGGACAGCATCACGGTGGACGAGCTGGCCCGGGAACTGGGGGTCAAGGTGGAGATCCTGCCCGCCGACGGCGGCAAGGAAGCCCGCGCCCTGCTGCGCAGCGGCCTGCACATCTCCCGCCGCAGAAAGCCCAAAACGGAGGAAACAAGCCATGAGTAAACCCATCGTCGCAGTGGTGGGCCGGCCCAATGTGGGCAAGTCCACCCTGTTCAATAAACTGTGCGGCCAGCGGCTGGCCATCGTCGAGGACACCCCCGGCATCACCCGCGACCGCATCTTCGCCCCCTGCGAATGGCAGGGCCGCGAGCTGCTGCTGGTGGACACCGGCGGCATCGAGCCCAAGGCCACCGAGGGCATCCTGGCCCATATGCGCCAGCAGGCCCAGATCGCCATCGACACCGCCGACTGCATCATCTTTGTGGTGGACGTCCGCTCGGGCCTGACCGCCTCGGACGAGGAAGTGGCCCATATGCTGCGCCGCAGCCGCAAGCCGGTGATCCTGGCCGTGAACAAGTGCGACAGCGTCGGCGAGCCGCCGGCCGAGATGTACGAGTTCTACAACCTGGGCTTTGAAGAAGTGATGCCTGTGTCGGCCGTGCACGGCCACGGCACCGGCGATCTGCTGGACGCCGTCTGCGCCCATCTCGACTTTTCCGAGACGGTGGTGGAGGAGGACCGCATCCCGGTGGCCATCATCGGGCGGCCCAACGTGGGCAAGTCCAGCCTGACCAACCGCATCCTGGGCGAGAACCGGATGATTGTGGCCGACGAGGCCGGCACCACCCGGGACGCCATCGACACCCCGGTGGACAACCAGTTCGGCAAGTTCATCTTTACCGATACGGCCGGCCTGCGCCGCCGCTCCAACATCGGCGAAGGGCTGGAGCGCTATATGGTGGTGCGTGCCCTGGCCGCGGTGGAGCGCAGCCGGGTGGCCCTGATCCTGGTGGACGCCACCGTCGGCTTCACCGAGCAGGACAGCAAGATCGCCGGCTACGCCCACGAGCAGGGCAAGGCCTGCATCATCGTGGTCAACAAGTGGGACGCGGTGGAAGGCAAGGAGACCAACACCATGGAGCTGCAGCGCCGGGGCTACGCCGAGTGTTTCAGCTTTATGAGCTATGCGCCCATCCTCTTCATCTCGGCCCAGACCGGCTACAACATCGACCGGCTGATGCGCCTGATCCGGGAGGTGGACACCCAGAACGGCGCCCGCGTGCCCACCGGCGTGCTGAACGAGATGCTGGCCCGGGCCACCGCCCGCGTCCAGCCCCCCACGGACAAGGGCCGCCGCCTGAAGATCTTCTACCTGACCCAGGCGTCCACCCGTCCGCCCACGTTCGTGGCCTTCGTCAATTCCAAGCCTTTGTTCCACTTCAGCTACCAGCGGTACCTCATCAACCAGATCCGCGAGAGCTTCAGTTTGGAACACACCCCCATCCGTCTGGTGGTCCGCGAGCGGGGCACCGGTCAGGTGGGAGCAAAGGACGTGTAAGCCCCTGCAGCTCCCCGCGCGCAGGACTGCGAAGCTGAGGCGCGTCCAGCGGACGAGACAGCCGAAGCGGAGCAGGGGCAGCGGTCTGCTTTTTGCAAGCCCGCGGCGCCGGGCGCAGCAAAAACAGGGCACCGCAACCGTGGCCCTAAAGGGCCGTAGAGGGTCAAAGGAGGTAAATTATGCTGATGGATATTCTGATCGTCCTGGCGGTGGCGCTGGAAGCGTACCTGCTGGGCAGCATCGACACGGGTATTCTGGTATCCAAACTCATCTACCATGACGATGTCCGCAAACACGGCAGCGGCGCGGCCGGCATGACCAATATGCTGCGCACCTTTGGCAAAAGGGCCGCCGCCATGACCGCCGCCGGCGACGTGCTCAAGGGCGTTCTGGCCGTCTGCATCGGCCGGTGGCTGTTCACCTTCCTGTCCGGAGAGCTGTTCAGCCAGTATCTGGGGGTGTACCTGGCGGCCATCCTGGCCGTGGTGGGCCACCTGAAACCCATCTATTTCGGCTTCAAGGGGGGCAAGGGCGTCCTGGTGGCCGGCGGGGCCATCCTGGCGGTGCAGCCTGTCCTGTTCCCCTGCCTGTTCGTCATCTTCCTGATCTGCCTGATCCCCACTGGCATGGTCTCGCTGGGCAGCATCGTGATGGCGGCGTGCTACCCCTTCCTGACGCTGGGCTACGGGCTGCTCACCGGCCTGCCCGGCCGGGACCTGGCCGTCACCACCATCGGGGCCGCGATCATGGCCGTGATGGTGCTGTATATGCACCGCTCCAACTTCCAGCGCATCCGCGAGGGCAAGGAGTACCGTTTTGGCCGCAAGGGCAAAGACGGGCAGGTCAAAAAGTAATGTACATAACTGGCCCCTGCCCGGCGGCGGGGGTCTTGAGCGTGCCGCAAAAGCGTCACGCTTTAGGGGGAACCCATTTCTGCGCGCAGCCGCGCGGCAGAAATCCTTTCCCCCTAATATCCCCCTTTTGGACAAAATGCAGCGCCGAACCGCGCACTCGCCGCAAGGCGGCTCGCACACTCTCTGCGCTGCATTTCCCTGTAGGTGTCCCGACCGTCCGCACATGTCGTCCGGCCGGGACTTTTTTTGATGGTCTGCGGCCCTTGCCGTGGGCCCGGGAGGAGATATGGGAGAGAGACGGAGGCGGGAGCCGCGGCCCCGCATCGACCGGGTGTACGCCGAGAGCCGTCTGCGCACTGCGGGAGACGATATGCCCGCCCACCACTGGCACCCCTATTACGAGATGTTTTACGTCGAGACCGGGGCCTGCAGCTACATGGTGGAAAACGAGATCTATGACCTGCACATGGGGGATTTTCTGCTGATCCCGCCCCACACCTTCCATTACACCCGGTACAGGTTCGGCCCCTGCCGGCGGGCCGCGGTCTTTTTCCGGGCGGAGGACGTGGGCGCGGCGGTGCGGCAGGCCCTGCCGGGGCAGGGAGAGTTTCTGGCCCGGGTGCAGATCATGCAGGCGCCTGAGGCCCAGCAGGCCAAAGTAGAAGCTCTGCTGGAGCGGATGGTCCAGGAGAACGGCCGGGCCGACCGCTACACCGCGCCCATGCTGGGGGCCATGCTGCAGGAGCTGCTGCTGGCCTGCTGCCGGGTGTGCGCCATCCTGCAGGACGTGCCGGACCAGATCCACACCACCGACCGGGAGATCGTCCGGGCGGCGCGGTTCATCACCGAGCACTACGCCGAACCCATCACGGCGGCGGACATCGCCGCGGCGGCGGGGTTCAGCCCCAACTACCTGAGCCGGAAGTTCCGGGAGGCGGCGGGCTTCGGGGTGCACGAGTACCTGACCTTCATCCGGCTGCGCAACGCGGCCCACGAGCTGACCGCCACCGGGGACTCCATCACTGACATCGCCCTGCGCAGCGGCTTTTCCAACAGCAATTACTTCAAGGACGCCTTCAAAAAGCAGTACGGCTGCACCCCGCGGGACTACCGCCGCAAAACACGCTGAAAGGCTGTATTGATTTTTCTGTATTTTTGCAAATAAATGCCCTGAAAACGGTAGATGATGCGGAAAATTTGCTCTATACTTGCCCTGTCACAACGGACGCGGCAGAAAGGAGCAAGCGCAGCCTATGGAATTGCAAGCGGAGCTGACCCAAAAGGACCAGCAGTTTTTGGAGCAGAGCCTGAACGGCCCGATGTGGAAGGTGATCCTCCAGATCGGCACCCCGCTGGCGCTATACCAGCTTTTGAGCCAGGCGTTTACCATCCTGGACACCATGATGGCGGCCCACATCAGCGAGGAATCGGTGTCGGCGGTGGCGTACCTCGCCCAGCTGAACGCCATCCTCTCGGCGGTGGGGGGCGGCCTGGCGGTGGGCGCGGGCATCCAGATCAGCCGCGCCTACGGCGAAGGGGACCTGGCCCTGGTGCGGCGGCGGATCAGCAGCCTGTACGCCATCTGCCTGGGGGTGGGGGTGGCCCTGCTGGCTTTGATCCTGCCCTTCACCTCCACCTTTCTGCGGCTGGCAGGTACGCCGGAACTGCTGATCGAGGCCGGCAGCCAGTATTTTGTGGTCGAGCTGTTCGTCATGGTGGTGACGTTCATCAACAACGTCTACATCGCGGTGGAGCGGGCCCGGGGCAACGCGGGCCGCATCTTCCGGCTGAACCTGCTGGTCATCGCGGCCAAGTTGTCCCTGACGGCCCTGTTCGTCTATGGGATGGACGGAACCCTGGTCATGATCGCGGCGGCCTCTCTGGCGTCGCAGCTGCTGCTGTTCGGCTTTGCCCTCAAAAACAGCATCTGCGGCAAGAGCGCTTTCAGCTTTTCGGCCCAGGCCGTGACGGCCCGCAGGGAAGTGGTGGGGCCCATGGTCCAGAACTCGGTGCCGGTCATTGCCGAGCGGGCCTTCTTCGCCTTCGGCAAGACCATCGTCAACGCCATGTGCGGCGTCTACGGCCCGCTGATGGTGGGCGCCATGGGCGTGTCCAACAACATGGGCGGCATCACCACCAACCCCCAGAACGGCTATGAGGAGGGCGCTTCGGCCATCATCAGCCAGAACTACGGGGCCGGGCGCTACCGCCGCGTGCTGGAAGCCTTTGGGGCGGTGCTGGCGGTCAATGTGGCCATGAGCGCCGTGATCTCGGGGCTGGAGCTGTGGCAGATGGACCTGCTGGCCAGCCTGTTCGACTCGGGCAGCGCCGAATTCCACGAGATGATCGTGCTGGTCTACCGGTACGAGGCGCTGGGCGCAGTGCCGCTGGCCATCAATTCGGCGGTGCTGGCGCTGCTGTACGGCCTGGGCAAGACGCGTCTGACGCTGCTGCTGAACATCGCGCGGGTGTTCGTGTTCCGCATCCCGGTGTTCTGGTTTTTGCAGAACTTTACAAACCTCGGCGAGGCCAGCGTGGGCGTGGTAATGATGGTCAGCAACACCTCAGTGGCGGTGGTGGCCGTGGCCGTGGCGGCGGTGGTCATCCGCCAGTTCAAGCGCTCCTACGCGCTGGCATAATGGTGAGCTTTTCTTCTTTTTGTATATTTTCTTCTCCTGTGAAAAGGGCGCTGTCCGGCTTTTGCGTTGCGCGGACGGCGCTCTTTTCTGATATGCCAGCCACGTACCGGCCGGGCGGTCTTTGGGTGGATTTTCCCCGCCGGATGGTTTATACTAAGAACAGAAGCAGAGCCTGCCCGGCGGACGAAAGGAGCGGTGAACCATGTTGGATATGCTAAAAAAGGCGTTTTGGGTCCCCTATGAGGACGGCTCGGTCTATCCCACCGTCTCGAAAGCCCACCAGGCCATCGCCAAATACTGCGAAGCGAACGGCTGGAGCTGTTCCTTCCCCAGCGACGACGAGGCCGTCATCGACGGCAAAACCTACGAGATCTACCGCGGCTATGAGACCGGCAGCCGCGGCAACTACGGCGTCAAGTGCCGGGAAAAATAAGCCATGACCCCCGCCGGGCAGGCTGTGTTTTTACAATGCTGCATAAGACCGAAAGGAGGCGGACGGCAATGGTATATACGACGCAGGAACTTCGGCGCCGGATCGAGCCGGTGGCCAGAAAATATGGTTTGAGGGCGGTCTATCTCTTTGGCTCCTACGCCCGGAACGAGGCGACAGAGGACAGCGATGTGGACCTGATCGTGGATACATCCGGTACAGCGCTGAAGTCCCTGCTGACGCTGGGTGCGCTCTACTGCGACCTGGAAGAGGCGCTTGAAAAAAGAGTGGACCTGATCACAGTCAGTTCGCTGGAACAGCCAGCCCAGATGCCGCACGAAGAGAACTTCCGCGAAACGGTGTGGAAAGAGAAGGTGAACCTCTATGTTGCCGCCTGACAAACAGCGCCTGGAGCACATCCTGGACTATTGCTGCGAGATCGAAAAGACCATTGCCCGGTATGGCAGTGATTTTGCCATTTTTGACAGGGACCGGGACTACCAGCGCTCTGTCTCCTTCAGCATTTTGCAAATCGGCGAGCTGAGCGGCGGGTTATCCCTGGCGTTCCGGCAGGCTACGGCAGACCGCATCCAATGGGGACCGATGAAGGGAATGCGCAATCTGGTCGCGCATAATTATGGCAGCATGAGCAGAGAGATCATCTGGGAAACGGCTGTCACAGATATTCCTGCGCTCAAACGTTTCTGTCAGGAACAGCTGGACGCGGAAGAATAAACGGAAAGCGCCCCTACTCTTTTCAGAGCGGGGGCGCTTGCTTGTCTTATAGGCCCGGTGGGCTTGGCCGGATCAGAACAGGCCGGTGATGCGGCCGTCGTCGGTGACGTCGATGTTGACGGCGGCGGGGGTCTTGGGCAGGCCGGGCATGGTCATGATGCTGCCGCAGATGACCACCACGAAGCCCGCGCCGGCGGCCAGCCGCACTTCCCGCACGGTCATGCGGAAGCCGGTGGGAGCGGCCTTGAGGGCTGCGTTATCGCTGAAGCTGTACTGGGTCTTGGCGATGCAGACCGGCAGGCTGCCGTAGCCCATGGCGGTCAGCTCATCCAGGGCCTTGGCGGCGGCGGGGCTGTAATCGACGCCGTCGGCCCGGTAGATCTTTCCGGCCACGGCCTCAATCTTCTCCCGCAGGGAGGCTTCGAGCGGGTAGGTGAACTGGATGGGCCGGTCCTCCAGGATGCCAAGAACGGCCTCGGCCAGGGCTTTGCCGCCCTCGCCGCCCTTGGCGAACACCTCGCTCAGGACGCAGGGCACGCCCATCTGGGCGCAGTAATCGCGGACGATGGCCTGTTCCTCGGCGGTGTCGGTGGGGAAGGCGTTGACCGCCACCACCACGGGCAGGCCGAAGCCGTCCTTCATGTTCTCGATGTGGCGGCCGAGGTTGGCCAGGCCGGCGCGGACGGCGTCGGGGTTGGGCTGGTTGAGGTCGGCCTTGGCTACGCCGCCGTGGCTCTTGAGGGCGCGGACAGTGGCCACCAGGACGCAGGCCGAAGGCGCGATGCCGGCGGCGCGGCACTTGATGTCCAAAAACTTTTCCGCCCCGAGGTCGGCGCCAAAGCCGGCTTCAGTGACCACATAGTCGGCCAGGGAGAGGCTGAGCCGGGTGGCCATGACGCTGTTGCAGCCGTGGGCGATGTTGGCAAAGGGGCCGCCGTGGATGATGGCGGGGTTGTGCTCGAGGGTCTGGACCAGGTTGGGGTCGATGGCGTCCTTCAGCAGGGCGGCCATGGCGCCGGCCGCGCCGATCTGCCCGGCGGTGACGGGCTGGCCGTCGTAGGTGTAAGCGCAGACGATGCGGGCGAGGCGCTCTTTCAGGTCGTGGAGGCTGGAGGCCAGGCAGAACACCGCCATCACCTCGCTGGCGACGGTGATGTCAAAGCCGTCCTCGCGGGGGGTGCCGTTGGCCTTGCCGCCCAGGCCGTCCACGATGAAGCGGAGCTGGCGGTCGTTCATGTCCATGCAGCGCTTCCAGGTGATGCGGCGGGGGTCGATGTGCAGGGGGTTGCCCTGCTGGATGCTGTTGTCGATCATGGCGGCCAGGAGGTTGTTGGCGGTGCCGATGGCGTGGATGTCGCCGGTAAAGTGGAGGTTGATGTCCTCCATGGGCACCACCTGGGCGTAGCCGCCGCCGGCCGCGCCGCCCTTGATGCCGAACACGGGCCCCAGCGAGGGCTCGCGCAGGCAGAGCATGGTCTTTTTGCCCAGCGCGCACAGGGCGTCGGCCAGGCCCACGCTGGTGGTGGTCTTGCCCTCGCCGGCGGGGGTGGGGCTGATGGCGGTGACAAGGATCAGCTTGCCCTGCTTGCCGCCCTGTTCGGCCAGGCGGTGGTTGAGCTTGGCCTTGTAGCGGCCGTAGGGGATGACGTCGGCGTCGTCCAGGCCCAGGCCCGCGGCGATCTCGGTGATGGGGCGGAGGGTGGCTTCCTGTGCGATCTCGATATCGGACTTCATAGCGTAGTTCTCCTTTGCTGCAAACAAAAAGGGCAGCGCTGCGCGGCAAATACCGCGCAAGGCTGCCCAGACGGTCGGCTTTGTGTCGCCCCTGCCTGCACTGTGGTCGGTTCCACATTTCCCGTCAGCAGGGCGGGGGCTCCTTGCAATGTTTAGAATACCACGAAGGGACGGCGGTTGTCAAGGCTTACTTGCGCTCGAAATCGCTGTGCACCTGCAGGCGGCTCATGGCGCGGGCCAGATTGTACTGGGCCACGCGGTATTCCTGGATGCTGCGCTTTTGCAGCATGGCTTCCTTGGCGCGGTCGGCGGCGCGGCGGGCGCGGTTGGCGTCGATCTCCTCGGGGCGCTCGGCGGTGTCCACCAGGACCAGCACGTCGTTGCGCTCCACCTTGATCAGGCCGGCCGAGACGGCGGCGATCTTGTCTTTGCCGGCGTCGGGGCCTTCGGCGGGGCGGTAGTGCAGCTCGCCGGGGGTGACGGCCGAGATCATGTTGGAGTGGTTGGCCTGGACGCCGAACGAGCCGTCGGCGCAGGGCGCCACCAGATTCTCGCACGCGCCCTCAAAGAACATCTGGTCGGAGGCCAGGATGCGCAGATGGAAGGTGTTCATCACACTTCACCTGCCTCGATCTTGCGGGCCTTTTCCACCACATCATCAATGGTGCCCACGTTGAAGAAGGCGGCCTCGGGGTACTGGTCCATCTGGCCGTCCACGATGGCGGCAAAGCCCTTGATGGTGTCCTCCAGCGGGACATAGACGCCGGGGATGCCGGTGAACTTTTCGGCCACGTGGGTGGGCTGGGAGAGGAAGCGCTGGACCTTGCGGGCCCGGCTGACCGTTTTCTGGTCCTCCTCGCTCAGCTCGTCCATGCCCAGGATGGCGATGATGTCCTGCAGCTCGCGGTACTTCTGGAGGATCTCCTGCACCTTGCGGGCCACGCGGTAATGCTCCTCGCCCACGATGTCGGGCTCGAGGATGCGGGAGGTGGATTCCAGCGGATCGACGGCGGGGTAGATGCCCTGCTCGACGATCTTGCGGCTCAGGACGGTGGTGGCGTCCAGATGGGTGAAGGTGGTGGCGGTGGCGGGGTCGGTCAGGTCGTCGGCAGGGACGTAGACCGCCTGCACCGACGTGACCGAGCCGTCCTTGGTGGAGGTGATGCGCTCCTGCAGCTCGCCCATCTCGTTGGCCAGGGTGGGCTGGTAGCCCACGGCGGAGGGCATCCGGCCCATCAGGGTGGAGACCTCGCTGCCGGCCTGGACGAAACGGAAGATGTTGTCGATGAACAGCAGCACGTCCTTATGGGCCTCGTCGCGGAAATGCTCGGCCATGGTCAGGCCGGACAGGGCCACACGCATACGGACGCCGGGGGACTCGTTCATCTGGCCAAAGACCAGGGCGGTCTTGTCGGCGATGCCGCTCTCGTTCATCTCGCGCCACAGGTCGTTGCCCTCGCGGCTGCGCTCGCCGACGCCGGTAAAGACCGAGTAGCCGTTGTGGCTGGTGGCCACGTTGTAGATCAGCTCCTGGATCAGGACGGTCTTGCCCACGCCGGCGCCGCCGAACAGGCCGATCTTGCCGCCCTTGGCGTAGGGCTCCAGCAGGTCGATGACCTTGATGCCGGTCTCGAGGATCTCGACGGCGGGGTTCTGCTCCTCAAAGGGAGGGGGCTTGCGGTAGATGCTCTTGACGGGGGCATCGGCCGGGATGGCCTCGCCGCCGTCGATGGGCTGACCCAGGACGTTGAACATCCGGCCCAGCACGGCCTCGCCCACCGGCACCTGGATGGTGTGGCCGGGGGCTTCGACTGCCATGCCGCGGGCCAGGCCCTCGCTGGCCGCCAGCATGACGCAGCGGACGGTGTGGGGGTCCAGATGCTGGGACACCTCCATCACCCGGCCGGCGCCGCCCACCTGGACGGTGAGGGCCTCGCGGATGCGGGGCAGGGGCAAAGTCTCGAAGGCGACGTCCACGACAGGGCCCGAGACCTGAATGATTTTACCTGTATTCAAAGGGGTCACACATCCTTTCGTGTTGAAGCGGCGGCCTCCCGCTTGTGGCGCTGGGCCTTGGCGCCCGCCGAGACCTCGGTGATCTCGAGGGTGATGGCCGACTGGCGCACCCGGTTGTACTGCAGGCTCAGCTCGTCCAGCAGGCGCTGGGCGTTCTCGTTGGCGGCGTCCATGGCGGTCATGCGGGCGTTCTGCTCGCTGCAGAAACTGTCGATCAGGGCGCTGTAGATAAAGCCGGAGACGTAGCTCTCCACCATGTGGTCGAGCACCGTGACCATGTCGGGCACGAACTCGAAGGTGTCGGAGGAGTGGTCCTCGCCGGTGGAGGCAAAGTGGGCCCGGTGGAAGGGCAGCAGGCGGGTGCTCTTGGCGGCCGAAGCCAGGCTGCTCTCCATGTCGGTGTAGACGATATACAGCTTTTTCCACGCGCCCTGGTTGAAGCCATCCAGCAGGATGGAGCTGATCTCACGGGCGCGGTCCAGGGTGGGGTTCTGGGCCGTGTAGAGGAAGCTCTGCTCGATGGGGACATGGTGCTGGGCAAAGTAGTGCCGCCCATATTCGCCCACCACGAATAGCTTGCAGCCGGGGTGGCCTTCCAGCACCTTCATGGTCTCCTTGACGGCGTTCTGGTTGTAAGCGCCGGCCAGGCCCTTGTCCGCCGTGATGACCAGGCAGGCGTAGGGCCCGCCCTGGATGTCCTCCTCGTGGGGCGGGTAGAAATACCGGCTGAGGATGTCGCTGGAGGTGCGGAAGATCCGCTTGATCTCGGCCTGCAGCGCCTCGAAGTAGGGGCGGGTGTGTTCCAGGTCCGCCCGGGCGCGGCGCAGCTTGGTGGAGGAGATCAGGTACATGGCGTTGGTGATCTTCTGGGTCTGGCGGACGCTCTCGATCCGGTCTTTGATCTCTTTGGTGCTTGGCATATCACTGCCCCTTCTTCTGATACTGGGCCACGAAGGTGCGGGCCAGGGAGAGGATCTGCTGGCGGTCGTCCTCGGTCAGCAGGCCGGTGGAGTCGATCCGCTGGCACAGGGCGGCGTCCTGCTCGGCGAACCAGTCCAGCATCTGGCGCTGCGCGCCGCTGATCTGCTCGACGGGGATGTCCTGCAGCACATGGTTCAGGGCGGCCACCAGGGTGATGACCTGCTCGTGCTGGCTGAGGGGGCTGTACTGCTTCTGGCGCAGCAGCCGCATCAGGCCCTGGCCGTAGGTCAGCTGGCGCTTGGTGGCGTCGTCCAGGTCGCTGGAGAACTGGGTAAAGACCTCCATCTCGCGGTACTGGGCCAGGTCCAGGCGCATGGCGCCGGCGGCCTTCTTCATGGCCTTGGTCTGGGCGTCGCCGCCCACACGGGACACCGACAGGCCCACGTTGACGGCGGGGCGCTGGCCCGAGAAGAACAGGCTGCTCTCCAAAAACAGCTGGCCGTCGGTGATGGAGATGACGTTGGTGGGGATATAGGCCGAGACGTCGCCGGCCTGGGTCTCGATGATGGGCAGGGCGGTCATGCTGCCGCCGCCCTTTTCGTCGGACAGGTGGGCCGAGCGCTCCAGCAGGCGGCTGTGCAGGTAGAACACGTCGCCGGGGTAGGCCTCACGGCCGGGGCTGCGCTCCAGCAGCAGGGACAGCGCGCGGTAGGCGATGGCGTGCTTGGACAGATCGTCGTAGACGATCAGCACGTCCCGGCCCTGGTGCATGAAGTACTCGCCGATGCTGGTGCCGGCATACGGGGCGATGTACTGCAGGGAAGCCGAGTCGCTGGCCGAAGCGTTGACGATGATGCAGTAATCCATCGCGCCGCGGCGGCGCAGGTTCTCGGCCAGCAGAGCGACCGAGCTGGCCTTCTGGCCGATGGCCACATAGATGCAGACCACGTTCTTGCCCTTCTGGTTCAGGATGGTGTCCAGGGCGACGGCGGTCTTGCCGGTCTGGCGGTCGCCGATGATCAGTTCGCGCTGGCCGCGGCCGATGGGGAACAGCGCGTCGATGGCAAGCAGGCCGGTCTCCATGGGCTGGTTGACCGGCTGGCGGTCGATGATGCCGGGCGCGGGCCGTTCGACGGGATAATAGGCGTCGGCCTGGATGGGGCCGGCCCCGTCGATGGGGCTGCCCAGGGCGTCTACCACGCGGCCGAGGAAGCCTTCGCCCACCGGCACGCCGGCGATCTTGCCGGTGCGGCGGACCTGGTCGCCGGCCTCGATGCCGCTGCTGTCGCCAAACAGGACGCAGCACAGCTGGCCGGGGCGCAGCTCCTGGACCATGCCCTTGATGCCGTTGGAAAAGACCAGCACTTCGCCGTAGACGGCGTCCTCCAGGCCGGCGATGGTGGCGATCTCGTCGCCCACCGTCAGCACGGTGCCCATCTCCTCGGGCTTGGTGCTGGGGGCCCAGTCCTCGATGGCCTGGCGCATCAGGGGCAGCACGTTGTCGCTGTTGTCCAGCGCCTCGATGCGCTGGCGCAGCTGCTGCATACGGCCCTGCAGGCTCCAGTCGTAGATGTCGGGGCCCACTTCCAGGCGGAAGCCGCCGGCGAGAGAGGCGTCCTCTTTCCACTCCAGAGTCAGGGCCTGGCCGGGGTAGGTGCGCGCCAGGAAGTCCGCAAAGCGCTTGCGCTGGGCGGCGGTGGGCTCCTGGGCGCTGTAAAGCAGGGCGGTGGAAGCGTTATTCATGCTGTTCATGGCCGTTCCCTTCCTCCGCCAGGGTCAAAAATTCGTCGATGGCGTCCCGGCTGGAGGAGGCCGCCAGCTTTTCGGCGGCGGCGATGGCCAGCTCTTTCAGCTCCTTGTGGCTGTCGGACACAGCCTTGGCGCGGATGCTCTCGGCGCTCTTGCGGGCGGCGGCGACGATCTGGTCAGCCTGCTCCTGGGCGCGGTCCAGCTGCTGCTGGGCGGCAGCCTGGGCGATCTTCTGGCTTTCGGCCCGGCGCTCGCGCAGTTCCTCGTCCAGCTTGTCCAGCTGGGCCTGGTGGTCGGCGGCCAGCTTGTCGGCGGCGGCCAGCTTGTCAGCGGCGGCCTTGTCCATCTCGGCGTAGCGGGCCACGCGCTGGTCCATGAACTTCTTCACCGGGTTGTACAGGATGAAATAGAGCCCGCCGGCCAGGATGACGAAGTTGAGCATATGCAGGAAGATCTGCTGCAGGTCAATGTTCAGGGGGAGATTCATAGCTGACACCTCCCGCCCTTACAGCACAAAGATGATAAGGATGACCACCAGCAGAGCGTAGATGATGGCGGTCTCGATAAAGACCAGGGTCAGCATCATCGAGGTACGGATCTTGCCCTCGGCCTCGGGCTGGCGGGCGATGCTCTCGGAGGACTTTGCGCCCAGCAGGCCCATGCCCACGGCGCCGCCGGCGGCGGCCAGGCCAACGGCCACGGCGCAGGCGATGGCCTTGCCGGAGGTGGTCATGCCTTCGGCCTCGGCTTCGGCCACCTGGGTGGCGGTGGAAGAAGCGGCGTCGGTATCATTGGCGCCCTCAGCTGCGAAGGCGGGGATGGACAGGGCAAAGGTGAGCATCAGCATCACCAGCAGGGCGGAAAGGGCTTTCTTGATGTGCAGGGTTTTCATGATATACCTCCTGAAAGTTTAAGCCGCGATGGCTTGTGTGTCGTTGTTGGCTTGTTTGGATGCTTTGGGGTGGACCGGCTCGGACACCTCGCCGTAGTACAGGGCCACCAGCATGGTGAGCACGTAGCTCTGGATCAAAGCGTGCAGCAGGGTGAACATGACGCCCACGATGACCGGCAGCACAAAGCTGAGGGTGATATAGAAGTACACCAGCTCGGTGACCAGCAGGCCGGACAGCAGCGCGCCGAACAGACGGAAGCTCATGGAGATGGGCAGCGAGAATTCCTTCAGGGTGCGGCCCACACCGCGCAGGCCCACGGCGCTGACGCCGCCCGACAGGATGAACAGATAGGACAGCACGCCCATGGCGATGGCGCCGTTGACGTCGGACAGGGGGGCGGGCAGGGCGACGGAATGCCCCGCGGTGGTGACAGCCTGGACGCCCAGCAGCTCGAACAGGGTGCTGACGAAGATATAGGTGCCAGCGCCGAACAGATAGGGGCCAAGCACTTTGTTGCGGTGGGGGCTGTTCTTCTCGGCCATGCCGCTGAAGGTGCTCACCCACAGTTCCAGCAGCATCTGCAGCTTGCCGGGCACATCCCGGAAGCGAGGCACCGCAAACAGGCGCAGGCAGACGGCCAGCACCAGCAGCAGCACCGTCACCACATAGGCCGAAACAAGGCCGGGGTTGACGTCGCGGATGCCGAACAGGCTGATCCGGCCGGTCTCATGAAGGACGGCGTCCCGCATGACTTCCTGCACGCTTTCGGTCTCGCCGCCGGCGCCGCCGGTCAGGACGGAGGCGGCTGCCAGCACCACGATCAGGGCAAGCCACAGGATAAGTTTGCGCTTATTCTGCTTCATGGTTTTGGAAAGACTCCTTTCATACCTTTCATATCAGTTTGACGATGCAATCGGGACAGACCAAACTGTAACCATGGTCCGTCAAATTGCAATTTTGGATCGAGCGTATTATACTATCAATAGTGAAAATTGTAAAATATCATGTTAATATGCTGGTGATACAATTTTTGTATGGTAAATGGTGCACAATTCATAAAATATAAGGGAAATTTTCTATGACCATCAACTACGATTATTACCGCATTTTCTACGTAGTAGCCCAGTGCCGCAGCTTTACCCGCGCCGCTGAGATGCTGAAAAACAACCAGCCCAACATCACCCGCTGCATGAAGAATCTGGAGCAGGAGCTGGGGTGCAAACTGTTCCACCGCTCCAACAAGGGCGTCACCCTGACGCCGGAGGGCCAGCGGTTCTACCGGCGGGTGGCCGCCGCCGTCGAGCAGCTACAGCTGGGGGAGGAGGAGATCCGCCGGGACGGCAGCCTCGAGAGCGGGTCGCTGTCCATCAGCGCCAGCGAAGCGGCCCTGCAGATGATCCTGCTGGACAAGCTGTCGGCGTTCCGGGCGCAGTACCCGGGGGTGCATCTGCGCATCACCAACGAGACCACCCCCCAGGCCATCGAGCGGCTGCGCAACGGGGAGAGCGACTTTGCCGTCATCACTGGGCCGCTGCCCACCGGCCGCACCCTGCAGCAGACCGAGCTGCTGCGCTTTACCGAGATACCGGTGTGCGGGCCGGCCTACAGCGACCTGGCCGCCCGGCGGTGCACCCTGGCCGAGCTGGCCCGCTGCCCGCTGGTCTGCCTGGGGGAGGGCACCAGCACCTACAGCTTTTACCATGCCTTTTTCAACGCCAACGGCCAGCCCTTCCGGGTGGACGTGGAAGCCGCCACCATGGACCAGATCCTGCCCATGGTAGAGCACGGGCTGGGCATCGGCTTTTACCCCAGCGAGCTGGCGGCCCCCCGCATCGCCCGCGGGGAACTGTTCTGCGTCCCGCTGGAGCTGCCCGTCCCCGAGCGGGCCATCACTCTGGTGGAGGACGCCGCCCGCCCCCGCTCCACCGCCATGAAGGCCATCCGGGAGCTGATCTGCGAAAAGCCCGACCCGCAGAAGTGAAAAAACAGCGCAGGCTTGACAATATGGCATAAAAAGCATATAATAAAAGGGAGGAATAGAGACATGGACCGATACAAAGTCATCTTTTATGAAAAAGAGGACGGGAGCAGGCCGGCATATGAATACATCAGGACATTGCCGGACAAAATGCGCGCACGAATCTATAAGATTGCGGCGATGCTGGAAGAAGAAGGAATGCAGGCCCGGATGCCCTATTCCGAGTATTTGCAGGACGGCATTTTCCAGATCCGGGCACAGCAGGAGGGGAATATTTCCCGTGTGCTGTATTTCTTTGCCGTGGGCAAGACGATCGTTTTGACCAACGGTTTTACCAAAAAGACGCCCAAAACGCCGCCTGCGGAAATCAAGCTGGCAAAAAAGTACAAACAGGATTATGAGCGAAGGGAGGTCAAGTAAAATATGCTGACATTGGATGAAGTCCTTGCGGAGGAAATGAAAAACCCCGAATTCAAAAAGGAGTGGGACGCCCTCGAACCGGAGTTCCAGATCATCCGGGCCATCATCGAGGGGCGAGAGGCCAGGCACATGACCCAGGCGGACCTGGCCGCGGCTACCGGCATCAACCAGGCCAACATCAGCCGGCTGGAAAACGCCACCGCCAACCCGTCCCTGCGCACCCTCAAGCGGCTGGCTGCTGGCCTTGGGATGAAGCTGAAGCTGGAGTTTGTCCCCATTGATAACGCAAGCTGACTGAAAAACCCCGCCGTCCGAAGGCTTAATAGTGATAAGGTACTATTTAGCTTTGCGAGGGGCAGAGAACGGTGTGACCGCAATGGTCACGCCGTTTTTCTGCGTCCAGGGGTGGATTTCGCAACAACAGGCTCGGAAATCACAGGAATCTCTACATCATCCACGAAGTTGAAATAGATTTTTACCTTCTGTACCCGCTTGCCGCTGGACTTGTCCGGTGCAAACACCTCAATCTTCTTGATATACTCATTGACTATCGTAGGTGTCAATTCCGGCACATCCACATACTTCTGGGTCAGAGCGACAAAGGCATCCACATCTGCACTCATGGTTTCCTGAGTTTCCAGCCATTCTTCCGTCACTTCAATTTCGAGTTTTAACCGCTCCTGCTCTGCCTCGTAATCGGCGGTCATTTTCTTATACCGCTCCTTACTCAGATCGCCCAGGACAAAATCCTCATAAAGTCGGGACAGAAGAACATCCAAGTCAGCCAGCCGCTTCTTGGCCTGCTCCACTCGCTTCCGATCCTCACGGATGCTGCGTTCCTGATCGGAACGGCGGCATTGCAGCCATTCTTCCTGAAAGCCTTCCACGTCCTGCCGAATATAGGCATTGACCGCACGGATGCGCTCCAACACCAGTTCCCGCAGTACATCTTCCCGGATATAGTGGGCAGAACAGGTGCCTCGACCGCTTTTGTAGCTGGAGCATACATAGTGGTCTTGCTTGCCGTCAAAGCTCTTGCAGGTAGCAAAGTGCAGCTTATTCCCGCAATCGGGACAGAACAGAAGCCCGGAGAACAATCCTTGCCGCTGGGCTTTTGTGGGACGGCGTTTGTTTTTTCGCAGCTCCTGCACTCTGTCCCACTGAGCCTGAGAAACGATTGCTTCCTGCGTATCAGGAAAGATACACATATCTTCGATGGCATTGGGAATCCGCTTCTTCAGCTTATAGGACTTGGAATAGGTCTTGAAATTGCAGGTACAGCCGGTGTACTCCATCCGTTCCAGAATACCCACAACCGATTGACCAATCCAATGATAAGGGCGCTCCGGCATCTTCTTCCGCTTTTTCGGGTCAGGATGGTTTTCCGACTGTTTGGCATACAGCGCCTTGGTAGTCAACACCTTATCCTGCTCCAGTATACGGGCAATCTGTTCCGGCCCCTTGCCGTCAATAGCCAAGTCAAAGATGCGCTTGACTACTGGGGCGGCATCCTCGTCAATGATCCAATGGTCTTTATCGGCGGGATCAGTGCGATAGCCATAGGGCGGTTTTCCCAGATGCTTTCCGCTGGTGCCTTTCTGACGGAATACGACCCGTACTTTTTTGCTGGTATCCCGTGGATACCATTCGTTGAACAAATTACGGATAGCGGCAAAACCATCGCTGTCGCCCCGTTCACTGTCCACACCATCATTGACGGCGATAAAGCGCACGTCGTAGCTGGGGAAAATGATGTCCGTGTACTGCCCAACGGTCAGGTAATCTCGGCCAAACCTGCTGAGATCTTTGACCAGCCAGCAACCGACAAGCCCCTGCTTAACCAGTGCAAAGCCTTCCTGCACGCCGGGGCGGTCAAAATTAGTTCCCGTATATCCGTCATCCACCAGAATTTTCAGGTTGGTGTAGCCATGCTCGGCTGCGTACCGGGTTAAAAACTCTTTTTGATTCTGTATCGAATTTGATTCTCCATCCAGCGCATCTTCATTGCTGAGGCGGCAGTACAGGATGGTGATTTTCTGCTGATCCAACATAGCGTCCTCCTTTACGGTTGGGTCAGCTGACAGAATCGGTGTGCATGGTGATATTGTAGCATGAATTTGAGTCTGTGTCATGAACAAAGCGCCTCCTTATCCGAGAAAATGAGCCGTTTTACCTTGTGGGTAAGCGGCTCATTTCCATCACATACAGTCTCCAGCAGATACCAGGTATTTCCGATTTTCCGTTCCACCGTACCGGTGAACGGATTCATCCGGTTTTCCCAGCGTTTCCGGCATTCTTCAAGAAAGTCAATCGGCGGCTCAAAAATTGGGTCAAAGCAGGCTTCAAGGTCGATATAACCATAGTCGGGTTCGTTCATAAAGTTTTCGTGTTTTCTCATGCAGTTTCCTCCATCAATTAAAGTTCCATATCCTGCGACTTGCGGCGGGAAGGTTGATCGTGCTGCCTTGTTTGCCGGGTCCGGGTCAAAATAGCATCAAGAAAAGCCCGCACCTTTTCGGGTGCGAGCTTGACAGCTTCCAGATAGGGCCGTGCCTGTTCTTTCAGCGATTCATATCGCTGTTTCCAGACAGCGGCGCTCTTTTGCGCTTGTTGCAGCTTTTCTTCCAAGCGGCTGTTTTCCGCCTTGGCAAGAATTCCATTGACCGCATAATCCTTGAGCGTGCTGCACTCGGATGGGGTCAGAGTGATGTTGCCGGTGATCGTCTTTTTCCCCATGGAGCGGATTTCCTGCACAGTCAGGGCGGTGGTGCGTTGCTCTTTAGCCTGCTTTTGCAGGGAGTGCAGCTCTTTCCGCTTTTTCTCAACGGCTGCCTGTGCGGTGTCCAGCGCCTGCTCCGTCTGAGCGATTTGGGCGGTCACATCTTCCAGCCGCTGTTGCTCCTGTGCCACCTTGAACTGTGTCACGGTCAGATGTTCCTCTGTACTGCCACGCTCTCCACGCTCCACATCATCATATCCTGCAGCTCGCATGAAATGAAAAAAGTCATCCTGCAATACACTGTAGGACGACTTCAAAATCTTTTTCCCTTTTGCGTTCAGCATTGGATTTCCCTCAGCATCCAAAACGGGCTTGGACTCCCATTTCTTACTGCGGCTGACCTGTGTGATGACCTCTTTTACAGTTCCCCGGAGTGCTTCATCCTTGCACCGCTTCGACCAAAGGATTTGCTTTTCCACCACCGGAATATAAACCACATGGAGGTGATAGTGGTACACATCCTCGCCCAGTGCTTCGGACATTGCCCGGTTACGCTCATCGGCGTGCATCACAGCGGAGAGGATATACTGCTCACCGCCCACGATCTCCACGGCGGCTTTGTATGCGTCGGTGTAGAATTGCTTGGCATACTCGTAACCGCCGTGGTTGTGAAAGTAAGCGGAGTTCACATCAAAAATCAGTTCCCCGTATTTCACCGCATCGGCTTTCAGGCCACGGGTGGAGATAACCCCATCGGCAATCATCTGATCGAACATGGCAGCATAGCTGCCGGTGGGGGCTTTGAAGTGAATATTCCGGTAGGTCTGGGTGGTATCAATATCCTGGTTGGAGTAGCTCTCCTTTTCTCGTTCGTTATGCTCCTGAACCTTCGCCACATCATCAAGGGTGGGCAAGTCCTGGTTACGGGCAAAGGTGCGGTCGATTCCGTCGTTTCTGGCCATGGAAATCAGCTCCTTTCTGTTGCGTGGCAGACGGCTTGGGGACGGGGATGCACTTCCTGCGGGAAGTGTAATAACCCACTATGACACTTTCATCCCAGAGGGCTGCAAAGTGCCGTGGGCTCTCCGAGGGGGAATTGCGGTCATTGCGATGACCGCTGCTGAACTGCCCGGAAACCGCCTGCATCGTTTCCTGTTGTTCAGCCCGGACAGCCGATGTTTTGTGAAACACCGGCCATCCGGCGGCAGCGAAAAATCGAATGTTTTCGCCGCCTGTCCATAGCAATACTGCGGTATTGCTATGGGGACGAGAGATACGGAGAGCAGGAACGACAGGCATCATTTGTCCCTCCGCTTCTGCCTCGTCGTCACAAGTTCCGTATCGCTCGCTTCTGTGCAAGCACAAAAGCTCGTTCACTTCACTGCTCCTCCTCTCCCCACAAGAGTTTCACTCTTGCGGGGTCCCCAAATAATGTCATAGCCAAGGGCGTCGGCAAGCTGTACTGTCTCCACATACCGCAAAGACTCTCTCTGGAGCTTGTTGGACAGGTTGGAAACGCTGTCGCTCCAGCCGTAATCCTCGGAAAGCCGGTCAACGACTTCCTGCATCGTGTAGCCGGAACGCACGATATACGACTTGATTTCATTTCTCAAATTGGATTTCATAGAAAATACCTCATTCTTTCATAAAATGGTTTTACCGTGGAGCATACACGCTGCACGGTACAGTAAATCTTTATTGCTTCTTGAAAAGCGCTCAGGATTGCGTCCATGAAGAACTGTCCGCAACAGCACCCCATCGACTTTACCGTTAGGTGGGCTTGCAAGTGAAACCGTGTAAATAGCCACCTCGCCGTATACCACCATCACCATTCTGTAAATCACCGAATGATGATTTGTGTTCTGCTTATAGTAGTGTTTTTCACTGTTTGCACAACCATTGACTGAGCATTGCCAATTTTAACGCCCAGCCGGATTATCAAATATTAAAATGAACTTCGATTTTTTGCGTTCGTGCGTTCCTTCGTTCCACAGGCTGCACCCGATCAGGAACGCATGAACGCACGAACAGAAGGTTTTGAAGTTTCATTACAACTCCATAGGCGAGAGCAGAACATAAATGCCCATATACCCCCGGCACCGTTTTCCGCCGCCGATGTGCAGATTGCTGACCGGTTCCAAATGGTAGCGTTCTGCGTTCTGGCTAAGCTGGTTTGCAAAGCTCTTTGGGGACAGTGGGTTTTCTGCGTTGTCCTCACACCACCGCTTATAGGCTGCGTACAGATTTTTGGTGCTGGATTCATAATCGGCCTTGAATGCCACATAACCCTCAGAATCGAGAAAGTCCAGAATGTTATTGGCATCCCGAACAGCGGAAGAGATATTGTCCTTGGCTCTCTGGCTAATGGTAAAGTGATAGTGATTAGCGATCAGCCGCCGCAGTCCCTCCAGCATCCAAAGAAAGATCCCTTCTTTTTCGGCAATCAGTTTCTCGGCAAGAAACGGGTCATCGAACCGATCCGCAGGCTTGTCCTTGGTGGTCAGAATGATTTGGCGGCGAAAGAAACCGTCGCTGCGGTCGTGAAGCGCAGTCAATGCCCCGTTGCCGAAGCAGAGGAAGCGTACATAAAGCTGTCCCTGATAGCTCTGTTCTTTCTTCCTTTCCAAATCCATCCGCAGTTCTGCTGTCACGATTGATTTTACATAGTTGGTCTTGGTCAAGGCATTCATATCCAGATCATCGTCAATCATCAGCAGCTTGCCCTCCAGATCGGCTCTGGCGAAACGGTTGTTTTCTACATTCTGGATAGAAGTGGTGTTCATGTTGAGCCCGAAAATGGCGTTCATCACCACACCGATCCGGCTTTTGCCCTCTCCGCCCTTGCCGATCAGCATGAGCATTTTCTGGCCCTTGGTGGAGGGAATCAGGCAGTAGCCCAGATACTCTTGCAAAGCAGGAATATCCTCCGGCTCCAACAGTTCCGAAAGAAAACGTAGCCAGTGTTGTGGTGCAGGAGCATCTGCCCGATAAGACACCGATAGACGGTTGCCGCAATACTCTTTTTCCTCTGTAAATGTACCGTCCAGAAAATAAGTGCCGTTCGCCACATGGATGCGGTCACAATGCAGGGGCAAAGGGTCTGCGTATGCCGCCAGCTTCAACGCCTTGATCACCTGCTCCACCGTCTGTGCGACCTTGGCATGAAGCCAAGGCGAGATTTCCTCATAAATCGTCCGCTTCAATTTGCTCTCATCCGGCAACGGTCCATCCACAGTATAAAAGCGTTCGTTGATACAGCGCATTGGATGCCGGGTAAGAAAATCCCGGCAGTATTCCGGCTCAACGATTTTCCCCTTATCATCGATCCAAACAGGGTTGTTCATGGTATCGCTCCTCTCGCAGGCAGGTCTGTAATTTGCGGATAAATCCGCCTGCCGTTAGTTCACTCACGGCTTCGCCTCGTTCATAGGAATCGCCTTGCAGCAGGATGTCCAGCTGATACTCTGCCCAGGGCAGCCGGTGGCAGGCTTCCACAAACCGCTCGTCCAATACATCTTCCGGCGCTTGCGGCGCATACCGTTTTTCCCAATCCAGAAGCCGCCTCCGATACTCGTTCAAAACAGAAAAGCACAGCTGCTCGTTCTCACGAAGCTGCTGTGCTTTGGTTTTGTGTTTCATTTTCCGGCGAATGGCTTCCGGCAAGGGCTTGTCCGGCGCAAGGTGAAAGTCCGACGCCAGTTTTCGGGCCGCATCATACAGCCGAAGATCAAACAGCTTGGCGGTCAGGTCGATCACATCCCCATGTTCCCCACAGGCAAAACAGTGGTAGTGGTCATCCGATACATACAGGCTCGGATGACGGTCATTGTGGAACGGACACAGTGCCATACCATGGTGGTTGACATCGATTCCATACATCTGTGCTGCTTCCTGTGTGTTGATACTGGCTTTCACCACTTCAAACAAATTCATACAGATTCCCTCCATTTCCTTTTTGATGGGGCAGTTTTCTCACCCCTCTGTATAGGTTATGGGGAAAATCGAAAAAAACAGGCTAATGGCATGACAAGCCGTTTTCAAAAAACATGACAAGTTTTTTGTTGTGTGCTATTATGAAAATAGAAAAACATGACAGGAGGGAGAAGATGGATCAGATCATCAACCATGCAGTTTTGTCGCTGGATTTCTGGCAGGACACCGTGACCTATGAGGGAAGTACCATGCCTACGGGAACCATTGGCTGCGAGGTGCTGAACATCCCGGACAGCACCATTGAGAAGCTGGATACTCCCTGCAATGTGCTGAACCAGCTACTTCAGGGGATGAACACCGGTTCCGTGGATATGGAGCTGCTGCCGCAGGTGCAGCAGGCCGCTGGCGAGATCATCTCCTTTTTGCAGGTTACACCACCCTTCTCCCGACTGAATCGAAGCTATTTTGAGCAAAAACTTGCAGCCATCTTTTCCGAGGAATATATGGAGGACGCCAAAGCCTATTTGCAGCTTACCCAGCAGGAGCAGCTAATCTGTGCTTTGACTGGTCAGCACAGCAAGGCAACCATGCTCGTCCGAATAGCGCAGGTGCTGGGGCATTTGAGTTATTCTCTGGGGCAATACAAGGAGGCCCTGACGAAATTTGCAGAGCGGTTGAATGAACCCGGCTATGACCGTACCTCGGACGGTTATGCGGCAATGTTCGGACAGTTCTTCAAAGGAGAGCCAACTTTATCGTTGGATAACCCGGCCTGGATGACCCTGACCAATGCTTCGGTACAGTATGTAGCCGCTATTCGGCCCGGAAAGACGGAGCCTCAGCTGGTCAAGCGGATGCACTATGTTTCCTTTGTGGGAATGTTTCGTTCCGATCTGTTTGAGGGACTTTGTGTGGGTCATGCGCCCAAGAAATGCCCCATCTGCGGCAGATGGTTTCTCACCATTGACGCACGGCACACCAAATACTGCGGCGGACTGGCACCCGGCGACCAGCGTGGACGGACGTGTCGGCAAATTGGCAATCTAAGGGGGCGGGAACAGCGGGAGCTTGCCGACGATCATCCCATCAAGGCAATTTATAACCGGCGCATGAATACCATCCTGCAGAGTACCCGCCGGGGAAAGCTGGATGAAGGAGTTGCATCGGCGATGAAGAAGCTGGCAAAAGATAAGATGCTCCGTGCGCTCTCAGATCATCGCTATGCCAGCACTGTCTATGAGCAGGAAATGACCCAGGAAGCACTTTTAAAGGCCGTACAGACGAACTAAGTGACGAATATCAGAAATGTGGTGAGGGGAAATGGATGCAACGTGGACATGGGAGTTGCCCGGTTACTGTGTCAAGTATGGCTTTCTGGCTGAACCCAAGGGATTGACTATGCGGGAAGTGGAGCGCATCTTTCAGCTTGACCCGGAACCTCCTGTTCTTGAAAATATGAACGACTACATCATTGAGGCTGTGCATAGCCGTGATTTGCGCTGTTTTGCCTTTTTCCTGCACCACTATGAGAACCGGCTCAATGGACGTGTTCGCCGTTTCCTGCTGCGGGAGGGACTGGATCGCTATGACCCGGAACGCTTTTTGGACTACAAAATGGGCTGTGTGCTTGCCATGCTGGATTGTCTCCGGGAATACGATCCCGCACAAGGAGCAGATTTTCTGACCTATGCCCATCATTTTATCGGGAACGCCCTTTTGACCTGCCGGATGCAGGAGGAGGCTGGTTCCTTTGAAAATGTGGATGAGTACAAGGCTGTGCGTGGAATTGCATGGCTCTACAATCAATCCGGCCAGTCTGAGCAGGCGGCAATCCAGAAATATGCCCAGAAAAACGGTTGTACCGAGGAGACCGCAGCGAGGTTTTTGACATTGGCTAAGAGCACCTAACAAAACCTGACAAATAGAGGAATATGCAGTAAAATACCGGTGGGGGTGAAGCAAATGCCCAGGAAGCTGGTAAGCGACGAACTGTGGAGTCAGATTGAACCACTTTTGCCAAAATATAAGCCCAGGCCCAAAGGAGGCCGTCCACGTATACCTGACCGGGCAGCTTTGACCGGAATTATCTTTGTACTCAAGACAGGGATACCGTGGGAAGACCTGCCACAGGAGATGGGCTGCGGCAGTGGTATGACCTGCTGGCGCAGACTTCGGGACTGGCAGGAAGCTGGTGTTTGGGAAAGCCTTCACCATGTC
>DWWN01000034.1 GCA_019119685.1 Candidatus Faecalibacterium faecigallinarum | reverse complement strand
TCACCACGCAGTACTTGCCGTTTTTCACGTAGGCGTGCACTTCGACGTTGTAGTTGGAGCTGAACCAGGTGTGCAGCTCGTCCTCGCTGTGGGCCGCCCACAGGATGGCCCGGTAGAGCGCGCGGCTGTTGGCGAAGCTGTAGGGCAGGCCGCTGATGTAGACGCCGCGGCCCTGGCCGTAGTCGTGGGCAGCCAGCTGGACTTCCTTGTCCCGCTGGATCAAGATCAAGGGCGCGCCGCTCAGCGCCTCGATGACGCCGGCGTAGCTGTAGTTCTGCTTCTGGTAGAGGGCGTGGTGCACCATGTGGCAGCCCCAGGAGCGGACCTTGCCCCAGCAGTTCAGCACGCCCACCCGCTTGACGCAGTAGGGGGTGGTGCCCTTGATGTTGTCGTACAGCTCGCGGAACTCGTTGCACACGCTCTCCACGTAGGTCAAAAACTCGGGGAAATCGCAGGCCAGCTTGAGGTAGCCGCCATAGCCGATGCGGTCGATGGGCTTGCGCAGGATGGCCCGCCGGGCAGTGACCCAGTTCTCCTTGGCCTCGCGGACGGGGTCGCCGCCCTCGTGGAAGGTGTCGGGGAAGAAGTAAGGCAGGAAACGCCCCTCGGTGTACTTGACGCCGGGGATGTCCGAGATCAGCCGCAGGGTGCTGCCGTTGCCCACGCTGCCCACGATGGCATCCACGCCGGAGGAGACGAACACATCCCCAAAGGGCTCGGTGCCGATCCAGTGGTCGCCCAGGAACATCATGGCTTCCTTGCCGTACTCGTGGACGATGTCGGTCATCTCGCGCACCAGGGCGTTGACTTCCCGCTGCTGGAAAGCCATAAAGTCCTTGTATTCCTTGCTGGGCACGCGGTACTGGTTGTTGTGGTAGCCCTGGTCGATGATGTACTCGGGGCGGAAGGGATAGCCCGCCTCTTTTTCAAACCGCTCCAGGATGTAGGGGCTGACCGAGGCGGAATAGCCGTACCAGTCCACATACTTTTCCCGCCGCAGCTCGTCGAACACAAGGGTGAACAGGTGGAAGAAGGTGGTGAACCGCACCACATCCACATAGGGGTGGCTCTCCAAAAAGCAGCGCAGGCGCTCCAGCGTATACTGGTGGGTCTTGGGCTGGCGCACGTCGAAGGGGATCTGGTGCTCCACGTCGGTCCAGCCGTTGACCACGGCGTTGTACATATGGACGGGGTCCCAGATCAGGTAAGCCAGAAAGCTGACGGTGTACTCATGGAACGCCTCCGGCGCGGGGATGACCACCGCCTCGGCCTCTTTGTCGTACTGCCACGCAGCGGCGGGCAGGGGCTGGCCGGCGCCAGTGCAGACCGGCAGGCGCTCCGCCTCACAGGGGCCGCCCAGGCTGAGCACCCAGAGCAGGGCCGTCACCCCGGCGGCGGGAGCTTCCAGCCGGAGGGCCGGGGCTTCGTCCAGGTGGTTGTAGACGCGGGCAAAGGGGGCCGCAAAGCACGCGGCCTGCTGCCCGCTGAGCCAGCGCAGCTGGGCGCAGGTGCGCGCCCCCTGCCAGAAGGCGGCGTCCGCCCCGGCGGTGAGGACGCCCGGCCCAAAGTGGAAGAATTGCTCGGCCCGGTGGAGCTGCCCGTCCGGGGCGCGGACGATGTCCGCCCCCACCAGCAGCCCCGGCTTGAGAAAGACCAGCCTTCGCTCCACCGCCGCGCCCTGCGCGAGGTAGCCCAGGTGCCCGCCCGCAAGGCAGTCCGCCTGCGGGGCAAAGCGTGCCCGGACGGGCAAAGGCTGGGCGATGGGGCCCCACTCCCAGGTGCCCCGGTACGCGGTGAAATCCACGCCGTCCAGCCGGAGGGTGTTGTGGGCGGCGGGGCCTTTCAGGGTCCGGCGAAGGTCCCCGTCCACATAGGTCAGGCGACCGGGGTCGGTCAGGACGGCCTCCACGCCGTGGTATACGTCGATGTGGAGCAGGTCCGCGTGCCCGTGGCCGCCCCCCAGGCTCCCGGCGTGGAAGTGGACATAGGCGTTCTCTTTTCCCCAGCCGGCGCGGAGGATGTAGTTGCCGCTGACCGCCAGCGCCTGGGACGCCGTTTCCGGCCAGGCGGCCGAGGGCCAGTTCCTGCCAATCGGCGCGGCCCAGCCACAGCCCGATCAGGAACAGCCCGTGGGACTGGATGGCCCCCCAGTTGCTCAGCCGCTGGAAGGGGCCGTGCGCCTCGGCCAGGTATGCCCCGTGCCGGGCCAGGCTCTCGTCGATGCGGCGGCAAAGGGGCGCCGGCACAGCCTGCCCGAACAGGCCGAGGGCGCGCAGCCAATTTTCGGGGCGCAGGCCGGCTTCCAGCGCCCGCCAGGTGGTGTTTTCGCTGGCGGGGGTGCGGGGCACGCGGTCCAGCCAGTCCTCCAGCAGGGAAACAAAGGCGTCGAGATAGCGGGCCTGGCCGGTGTACTGCCAGGCCTTGCCCAGATTGACAAAGATGGTGTGCCGGTTGAGGGCGTAGATCCACTCGGGGTCCCCGGCGGGGACGGCGTCCCAGACAACGGGGCCGTCAAAATGGACGGGCTCGCGGGTGGGCTCCATCTCCCAGTGGTCCCGGAACAGGAAGGTGTGTTCGCAGATCTCCCCGGCGCGGGCCAGAGCGTCCGCCGCGGCCTGCGGGCACTGCCGCTGGACTGCCGCGGCTGCCTCTGCCGCGCCGGCCCAGAGCACAGGTCTTGCGTTCATACCCGGTCCCCCCTTTCCGTCTCACATTCCCGGACAAAGCGGCCCCAGGGCCGGGCCAGCAGCAGGCAGACGGCCAGCGCCGTCCCTGCCATCACGGCCCAGAGGACGAACACCGCCCCCCAGCCGAAGCCCTCGGCCGCCGCGCCGATGCCCCAGGTGGCGATGGCCGCCCCCAGGTAGGTGATGGCGTTCAGGCTGCCCGAGAGGACGGCTGCGCCGCTGCTGCGGCCGATCTTGACCGGCATCACATTGATGAACATGGTGTTGACCCCCAGCATCAGGGCGGTGGTGGCGGCCAGCAGCACCAGCGAGGCCGGCAGGCTGGCTTTCACCGCCATGGGCAGCGCCAGCAGGCAGGCCAGGGCCAGCCCCATCAGCGCCGCCGAGGTCTTGACCTCGTTGTGGAACACCCGGTGGTCCAGCCAGCCGGCGAGATACGCGCCGGTCAGGTTGACCAGGGGCAGCACCATCGAGACAGCCGCCGAGAAGGCGGGGCTTGCGCCGAAATTGCTCTGGATCATGCTGGGCACCCAGCTGGTAACGCCGTCCTTCAGCCCGCCGTGGAGCATGGCCGGCACCACCAGCCAGACTAGGCCGGCGACAAACAGGGCCGGCAGCATCCGGCGCGCCGCGCCCGGTCCGGCTTTGCGGGCGGCGGGGCTTTCCGGCGCGGCCTTGGCGGGCGCACTGCCGGCGGCGCGGCGCAAAGGCGCGCTGCCAACGGTCCACAGCAAGGCCACTGCCAGCATCAGCGCGCCGCAGGTCCAGAACGCCATCCGCCAGCCCGCCAGCGCCAGGGCCGCGGCGCTGAGGGCATAGGCGCCCAGCGTCCCGGCCGGCGTGGTGGAATTGATGGAAACGCAGGCGGAATCCTGCTGTTCAAACGGCATACACTCGGCAAACAGGCGGACGATGGGCGGCCAGACCATGGCCTGAAACAGGCCGTTGGCCGCCCACAGCAGGGGCATGGCCCCCGCCGGGGCAACGCCCATCCCAAAGTTGCACCCCGCCGAAAGGACCAGCCCCAGGGGGATCATCCCAAAGGGGGAAGCCTTCTGGCTGAGGATGCCGCAGAGGATCTGCCCCGCCGCGTAGCAGACAAAGTAGCCGGTGGAGACGGCCCCCGCTGCCGAAAGGGTCAGGGTCCCTTCGGCGGTGATGGCACTCATGACGGCGGAATAATTGTACCGCCCCACGTAGGCGGCCGCGTAGGCGATCCAGCTCAAAAGGAACAGCCTGCGGCCCTGCCCGGCCGTGGTCAGGCGGGTAAACGTATGTGTCGCGGCCATCGGCGCTTACTCGTCCAGCCAGTAGGCGTTGGAGTAGGCGTGGCGGCCCTGACCGTCCCGGCAGTCCACCCGGACGTAACCCTCGTCCCCGTTCAGGGGGAACACGGCCTCGGTCAGGGTCTCGCCGGGGGCGGCCAGCTTCATCAGGCAGCGGCGGCCGCTGGTGACCACATAGATCTTTTCCACCGGGCTGCACCGGACGCACAGCGCCCCGTCCCGGATGTACAGCTCCTGCAGCTCGGGGCCGGTGGAGGCGTAGAAGTCGCCCTTTTTGAGGGCCTCGATCACGCTTGCATAGGTCAGCTTTTCCAGCTTGAACATGGTAAAGCCGCCGAAGGAGTCGCAACGGGGGTCGCCGGGGGCATAGGTGTCGTGGTTGTCGTCGGTGGCGACGCAGAACAGCTTCTGCCCGGCCCGCAGCATCTCGTCGTATGCCTGGGGCGCGTAGCCGTACAGGCCGTCCAGCTCGCAGCCGTGGTTGTAGATCTCCATCGCAAACGCGCCCTTGAGCCCCGCATAATCGTTATAATTCTGCAGCGACCAGTAGGGGTGGTTGTAGCAGCACAGGAAACCGCCGGCGTTCATCCGGGCGATAAAGCCGTTGAGGGCCTCCAGGTCGCCGTACTGCTGGGGCGGCTGGACGGCGGTAAAGCCGCCGCGGGCCGCGGGGTCGGTGTCGTAGAAATTCAGGTGGTAGGTCTTGACCCACTGGAAGCTGCCCGACGGGGGGAAGGGCCCGTTCAGGTCGGCCTCATAGGCGGCGATGGGGATAAAAGTGTCGTCCATCAGCTCAGGGTGCCAGCCGTAGTGGCGGTGGTCGGTGAAAGCCACGATGGAATAACCACGCTTTTGGTACTCGGCCTTGACCTGCTCTTTGGTCCAGCGGCCGTCCGACAGGACGGTGTGGCAGTGGAGGTTGGCCTTGTAGAATTGCCCGGCTGCGGGCAGAAGCGCACGATCACGCATAGCGTTGAAAACTCCTTCTGTTTGTTGTAAAATCAGCCCTTGACTGCGCCGGCGGTGATGCCTTCCACGAAGTACTTCTGGCACAGGAAGAAGGCCACGATGACCGGGATCAAAACCAGGGTCGCGCCGGCCATCTGGGCGCCGTAGTCCTGCGCGAGGCCGGAGGCGAACAGCTTGATACCGACCGAGATCATCTGCTTGTTGATGTCCGAGATGTACAGGTAGGGGCCCATGTAGTCGTTCCAGCTCCAGACGAAGCTGAACAGTAGCATGGTGGACACCTGCGGCATGCACAGGGGCAGGATGATGCGGCGGTAAATGGTGAAGTGGCTGCATCCGTCGATGCGGGCGGCCTCGCTCAGAGCCTCGGGCACCGCCACGAAGGCCTGGCGCGGCAGGAACACAAAGTAGACGTCCACAGCGGCGGGCAGGATCAGGGACCACATAGTATTCAGGATGCCGAGATTTTTGAAGATGATGTAGCGGGGCATGATCATGATGTCGCTGGGGATCATCAGGCCGGCCAGCAGGACCAGGAAGATGGCGTCCCGGCCGGGGAACTTGATCTTGGCAAAGCCGTAAGCGGTGATGGTGATGATGAAGAACTTGAGGATCAGGGTCAGGCCGGTCATGACCACCGTGTTGCCGAACCACTGGAAGAAGTCGTAGAACTCGTTGTTGAACAGGGTCTCGAAGTTCATCATGGTGAAGTTCGAGGGGATGATCTGGAGGGGGGTGGACAGGACGTCGCCGCTCGTCTTAAACGACGAGGACAGCATGAAGATGAAGGGGTAAATGCAGATCAGGCCCAGGATGACCATAATGGCGGTGATGACGATTTTGAGGATCTTCTCTTGTTTTGCGCGCATGACAGGGTGCCTCCTTTACTGATCTGCCCACTTTTTCTGGCCGCGCCACTGGATCAGGGTGATGACCATGACGATGGCGAACATGACCAGGGCCTGGGCGGCGGCATAGCTGGTCTCATACTTGACGAACGCGGTGTTGACGATGTTCAGGCTCATGACGGTGGTAGCCTGGCCGGGGCCGCCGTCGGTCAGGGACTGGATGACGGTGAAGTTCTGCAGGCTGGTGATGATGGAGCTGATGGTCAAAAAGAAGGTGGTGGGGGCGACAGCCGGGATGACCACGTTCTTGATCTGCTGCCACTTGTTGGCGCCGTCGATCTCGGCGGCCTCCACCTGGGACTTATCCACGTTCTGCAGCGCACCCAGGTAGGTCAGGAAGTTCAGGCCGATGCCTTTCCACACGGCGATCAGAACGACCACCGGCAGGGCCCATTTCTGGTTCAGCAGGGGGATGATGGGGTCCTCCACGCCGAAGAACTTCTGCAGCAGGTAGAAGGGGCCGCGGGGTCCCAGCATCAGCTGGAACACGACGGCGACGGCCACCATGTTGGAGACGTAGGGCAGGAAGAACATCGAGCGGATGCCCTTGGCCCAGAACACGCCCTTGTTCAGCAGGTAGGCCAGGATGAAGCTGAGGATCATGATGACCGGCACATAGATCAGGGTGTACAGGCCGGTGCGCCCGAGGGCGGCCAGCGCTTCCTTATTGGAGAAGAAGCGGATAAAGTTCTTGAAGGCGACGAAGTGCACGTCGTCCAGACGGGTGATGAACTTGACATCCAGGAAGGACAGCACGAACGCCGAGACAAACGGGATGCCGGTGAAGATGGTGAAGGCGATCAGGTACGGAGTGACGAACAGGTAGCCCTGGATCGCTTCGTGCCGGGCGGTGGACGATTTCTTGGCTTTTGCTTTTGCGGGATGCGGCATGGAATGGACCTCCTTTTCTCAAAAAATGCCGCCGCCAGGCAGGCGGCGGCAATCGCGGCAGGAAGCGGATCGTGATTTAGTACAGCTGTGCCTCTTTGATGGCTTCGTTGGAGCGGTCCAGGATATTCTTCATGGTGGTATCCAGGTCCTGCTGGCCCATGCCGTACAGGGGGGCCTCCGAAGTCCAGATCTGGCTGATGGTGGTATCGGCGGCGCCGACGATCTTCTCGGCCAGGACCTTGCGGGTCGGGTCGAACCAGGCAGCCTTGAACTGCTCGGCGGGGATGTTGTCGGTGGCGGCGTAGGTGGGCACCAGGCCGTTCTCGATGTAGTCGGTGGTCTCCTCGTCGGTCAGGTCCACACGGGCGGGCACACGGCCGTAGCCCAGGGTGTACTGGTTCTCAGCGATGCAGCGGACAGCCTCGAAAGCGGCTTCCTTGTTCTTGCTGGTGGAGGGGACGGCGTAGCAGCCGGGGACGGTCAGGGTCGAGGGCTCCTGTCCTTCGGGGTAGGGCATGGGCAGGATGACGCACTGCCAGTCGCGGGGATACTTCTCGGTATCCGGCAGCATGGAGGCAGCCCAGCCGCCGCAGACGAACATACCGAACTGCGCCTTGTCGTAGCTGCCGTCGGCGTTGGCCACACCGGTGGAGGGGAAGGCGTTCCAGGGGTAGACGCCAGCCTTATATGTGGTGATGTCCGGCTGGACCTGCAGCTCATTGCCCAGGCTGTAGAAGAACTCGACGCTGTCGCGGAAGCGGGGATCGTCGTAGTTGGAGGTGCCGTCCTCCTTGTAGTGCTCGGCGCCGTTCTGGAGGGCGTACATATAGTTGTAGCAGTCGTAATCCAGCATGAGGGAGCCGTAGATCTCCTCGTCCAGATTGGTCAGCTTCTGGGCCGTCTCCACATACTTCTCCCAGGTCCAGCCCTCGGCGGAGGGGATCTCCACGCCGGCGTTCTCGAACACCTTGGTGTTGATGAAGGTGCACCACACGTCGGTGAAGGCGGGCAGGCCGTAGGTCAGGCCGTCGTCGTAGACCGGGGCGCTGTCGCCGAACACCGACTTGATGTCGTAGCTTGCGGCGCCGGCCAGCTCATCCAGGGGCTCCAGGACGCCTGCGTCGTAAAAGACCTTCAGCTGGGCCACGGTGCCATAGACGATGTCCAGCGCGTCGCCGGCCTGCAGGCTGACCAGGCGCTTGTCCACCTCGCCGGTGTCGGCCTTGGGGATGATGTTGAACTCGATGTTGATGCCGGTCTTTTCCTTGACCATGGCCACGATGTCCTGCATCTCAGGGCCGGTGGCCTCGGTGTCGGTGGCGGCGTAGTAGAGGGTCACGCCGGCGTAGGGCTTGTTGGGATCGGCGGGCTCAGCAGCTGCAGCCGAAGAAGCGGTGCTGGACGAGGAGCTGTCCGAGCCGCCGCAGCCAGCCAGCAGGCCGGCGGCAGCCGCGGTCACAGCGCCCATGCCGGCGCACTTGAGGAACGAACGGCGGGAAATGCAGTCCGTCTGCATTTTTTGACTTTTGTCAAGAACCGCTGATGCAGGTCAAAATCAGCCTATGAAACCGCTTTTCGCGCCTGGCGCGGGGTCAAAAAAGCCCCGACCGGCGTAGAAATCCGGACGGGGCTCGCTTTGTCTTTTCAGGACGGTTCGGGCTGTTCTGCGTCCCGCCAGGGCAGTTCGAGGGTGACGCGGGTGCCGAAGCCCGGTTTGCTCTGCACCTTGATGCAGCTGGTCGAGCCGGCGTACAGCCGCAGCCGCGCGCCGATGTTGTGCAGCCCGATGCCGGTGCTGCGGTAGTTGGCCTCGGCCTTCGGCTTGCGCCCGTGGACGATCTGCTGGCGCAGGGCGGCGAGGGCGGCCTTGTCCATCCCCACGCCGTTGTCGGTGACGGTGAGCGCCAGTTTGCCCTCCCGCCGCCAGGCGGCCACCCGGATGCGCAGGGTGTGGTCCAGCCCGTCCATGCCATAGAGCAGGCTGTTTTCCACAATGGGCTGCAGGATCAGTTTGAGCACCTCCACCCCGTCGGGGTCCACACGGTGGAGGCGGACTTCATAGTCCACCTTGTTGCCGTAGCGGCTGCGCTGGATGTTCATGTACATCTGCACGTGTTCCAGCTCCTGCTCCAGGGGGACGAACAGTCCGCCCGAAATGCTCAGCCGGTACAGCTTGCCCAGCGACGAGGCCAGCTTGCCGATGTCGGGGCGGCTCGCCTCGCCGGCCTTCCAGACGATGGACTCGAGGGTGTTGTACAAAAAGTGCGGGTTGATCTGGCTCATCAGCACCTGCATCTCCAGGTCCTGCCGGCGGCGCTGCATCTCCATCTGCTGCTCGATGCCGGTGCGCAGACTGTCCAGCATGGCGTTGTAGCCCTCCATCATCCGCACCACTTCCACCGAGCCCTGCGGCTTGACATAGGCTTTCAGGTCTCCGGCGTCGGCCTGGCGCATGGCCTGTTCCAGCTGGGCCAGCGGCGCCATGAACCGCCGGTAGAAGTGCCAGATCAGGACGGCGAACACCACCAGGCAGAGCGCGACCACGCCCAGGATCTGGAAATAAAGGGAGAAGGTAGAGGCCAGCAGCGTCCGGGTCGGCACCAGGACCAGCACCCGCCAGTCGGTCGAATGGCAGACCGCCGCGGCGGCATTGTACTGCTCGCCGTCGAGGCGGATGCTGTCCGTCCCGGCGTCAAGGCCGGCGGCGCTTTCCAGCAGCGCGGCGGGCGCCTGCCCGGCGGCCACGGCCGCCTCGTCGGTGGAGGAGATCAGCGCCCCGTCCTCGGTCAGGATGTAGACGTCGGCCCCCAGGCGCTTTGCCTGGTACTGGTAGAGGTCATAGAGGGTCTGCTCCTCCACCGCAAAGATATGGATGTAGGGGTAGCCGCTCTTGAGGGCCGAGTAGACCCGCCGGCTGCCCAGCACCACCATATCCCGCCGGGGCTCGCCGTAGGTCTCGGTGGAGAGGAAGTTTTTCTGCAGCGAGTAAAAGTAGAACCGGCCCATCTTGCCGGGGTCGTCCACGGCCAGCTCCTCGAACTTTTTCACCAGCAGGGTGGTGACCTGGTTGGGGTCGCGGAAATCCAGCACTTCCCGCCGGGCGGGCATATAGATGGCGTCGATCTTTTCCTGCTGGACCAGGCGGGAATAGCTCTCGAACAAAGCGTTGTTGGTGTAGGTGATGGCGTACTGCTTGGCGATGGGGTCGGCGCTGTAGTCCCGGTCCAAAAGCTCGATCAGCCGTTCATCGGTGGAAAACGCGTCCGACACGCTGTACACCCCATCGGCAAAGCGGTCGAGCGCGGCGCGGATGTCCTGCGCGCCGTAGAGCAGGGTTTCTTCTTCGGCGGCCTGCTGGGTCCCGAACGCCCGCACGAACAGCAGCGAGATGACCGCCACCATGGGCACAAAGCAGCACAGCAGGGCGATGAGCATCCGCCGCCGCAGCGTCGAACGGCCGGCCTTTATTCCGCACCTCCCTGCACAGCGCGGTATTCCGCAGGGCTGACGCCGTAAAAGCGCTTGAACACCCGGATAAAGTTGGATGTATCGGCGTAGCCGCACTGGGCCGCGATGCGGTAGACCTTGCCGTCCGGCTGGGCCAGCAGCTGGGCGGCCAGCCGCATCCGCTTTTCGGTCAGATAGTCGCTGAAATTGCAGCCCAGCTCATTTTTGAACACCCGGGAGATGTACGCCGGCGTCTTGTGCACATAGGCGGCCACACTCTCCAGCGAGAGGGCGTTGGAGCAGTATTCGGCGTCCACATATTCCCGCACCTTCATGGCCACGCTCTTGACGGTGTGGCTGTGGCTGCGACGGCGGACCGCCAGCGCCTGCTGGCACCCGAACAGGCAGGCCAGCACAAAGTCCCGCTTGGCGGAGAGCGTAAATATCCGTATAGTGGGCCCCCAGGGAGCGCAGCACCTCCTCCATCTGGATGCCGTACCGCAGCCCCCACAAAGACACATGGAACAGCAGCGACAGGCACAGCTGGTCCACGGCGCGGTATTCGGGCAGCTGCTGCGCCAGCGGCAGCAGCACCCGGTCGATCTCGGCGCGCAAAGCGTCGTAATCCTGCGCCAGCAGGGCTTTTTCCACCTGCTCGGTGTCGAAATAGGGCATCCCGGCGGGGCGCTCCTTCTGCATCTGGGAGAAGAAATAGACCGACTCGTGGCCCACAAAGGCGCTCTGCTTGGCGCTGCAGTTGGCCTGCTCGTAGGCCTGGGGCAGCATCCCCGGCTCGGTGCACAGGTCGCTGACCCCGGCGGAGAGGGTCACGCGCGCCTTGTCCCGGGCGGCCTGCTGGATGGCTTCGATGTCGGCCCGGACGTCATCGGGGGCGATCTCGTCCCCGCTGCTGTAGAGGACCACCAGGTCCTCCCCGTTCAGCAAAAAGGGCAGCCGGTGGAACCGGCCCCGCGGCAGGGCGGCCACGGCCTCCCACACCCTGCGCCAGAAGGCCACCTAGTCGGAGCGCTCGTCTCCGCCGTGGCCGTCCAGGACGAACGCCGCGATCTGCAGGTTGTCCAGGTCGATGCCCGCCTCGGTCAGCATGGGCAGAAAGCGGTCGGTGTCCTCGGGGGTCGCCACCCCGCCCAGCAGCGCGGACAGCCAGGCGTGGAAGTGCCGCAGCACGCTCTCGGTGATCTGGGCCCGGCGCAGCCGCTCGTGGTCCATGGAGGCTTTCAGCCGGCGGAACGTCTCCTCAAAATCGTCGATGTCGGTGGGCTTGAGCAGATATTCGGCCACATGGCTGCGGATGGACATATTCAGGTATTTGAAATCGCTGTAGCCGCTCAGGATCACGATCTTGACCTGGGGATAATCCCGGCTGAGCCGCTGCATCAGCTCCAACCCGTCCATCCCCGGCATCCGTATATCGGACAGGACCACATCCGGTTTGCAGGACGCCATCTGGTCCAGCACTTCCTGGCCGCTGGCGCACAGGGCCGCCACCTCGTAGCCCCACTCCCGCCAGGGCAGGCTGTGTGCCATGCCGTTGCGTATATTTTCTTCGTCGTCCGCAATGATCAACCGGTACATAGACGCCCTCCCATGGTTCCTGTCTCCTGCTGTTCATATATCCCAAAAAAGCGCGGCAAGGGCTTGCCGCGCAAAAACCACCTTTATTTTCCATTCTATTATACGGCCCGGAGCGCTTGTTGTACATCGGCAATTTTTGTCCTGCAAGGTCAAATTTTGTTTTTCCCCCTCCCCTTCCGGCTGCCGCTTCAGATGAACATCTCCTGTTCCCGCGTCTTTTCCTCGGCGGTCAGGTCGGCCATGGCGGTGCGGGCGGCGGCGGCCCGCCACTGGGCGGGGGTCTGGCCCGTCTCCTTTTTGAACACGCGGCACAGGTAGTTCGCGCCCGAAAAGCCGCACAGGCTGGCCACCACGTCCAGACTGTACTCCCGGTGGAGCAGCAGCTTCATGGCGGCCTCGATCCGCACGCTGGTGAGGTAGCGTCCCGGGGGCACCCCCACCGCCGCCGTGAACACCCGGATCAGGTGGCTCTTGGAGACGCCCAGCCGCTCGCTCAGCTCCTCGACGCCGTACAGGCCGGCGTAGTTGGCGCGGATATCCTCGATGGCGGCGGCCGCCAGGGGAGGCAGGGGCGGCGCGGCGCTGTCGGCGTTGGCCAGCTCACACAGCAAAGCGAACACCATCTGGCTGCGGGCCCGGCTGGAGGCGGCCTCCTCTCCCGCAAGGCGGCCCATCAGCTCGGCCGCGCCGGGGCAGGTCTCGCCCCGGGCCGGGAAAGGCTGCTCCGGCAGGCCGGCCAGCAGCTGGGCCGGGGCCGTGCCGGTCAGCAGCAGGCACAGCAGGTGGCTGTCCCCCTCCGGGGCCAGCACCAGGGGCGAGCGGCCCAGGACCAGGCCGCCAGCCTCCACGGGTTTCGGCGGCAGCGCGGGCAGAGCGCCCGGCGCGTCCCCCAGCGCGGCGGTGCAGCTGCCGCTGGACAGCAGACACACCCACAGCCCCTCCCCGGTCAGGGTGAGGGGGGCCGAAGTCTGCTCGTCCCGGACAGCGGCCAGGGCAGCGGTGGATTCCCAGTGGTACAGCAATATCCGACACCTCTAATCAATAAAATGCTATTTCATATCACAAAAATATCTGCTATTATAGTACCAGCAAGCGAGAGACCCGTCAAGGGCCGTCAAAAACCGTCCATAAACCAAACAACAGATATTTTCAGGGAGGCACTCTCATGGCTTCGATTAGCTGCCAGCACATCTACAAGATCTACCCGGGCGCAACTGCCCCGTCCGTTACCGACTTCAACCTTGAGATCAAGGATAAGGAGTTCATCATCTTCGTCGGCCCCTCCGGCTGCGGCAAGTCCACCACCCTGCGCATGATCGCCGGCCTGGAGGAGATCTCCAAGGGCGAGATGTACATCGGCGGCCGTCTGATCAACGACGTTCCCCCGAAGGACCGCGACATCGCCATGGTGTTCCAGAGCTACGCTCTGTACCCCCACATGACCGTTTACAAGAACATCGCCTTCGGCCTGGAGCTGCGCAAGACCCCGAAGGACGAGATCGACAAGCGCGTCCATGAGGCCGCCAAGATCTTGGAGATCGAGCACCTGCTGGACCGCAAGCCCAAGGCTCTGTCGGGCGGCCAGCGCCAGCGTGTCGCTCTGGGCCGCGCCATGGTCCGTAACCCGGCCGTCTTCCTGCTGGACGAGCCTCTGTCCAACCTGGATGCCAAGCTGCGTACCAGCATGCGCACCGAGATCATCAAGCTGCACAAGAAGCTGGCCACCACCTTCATCTACGTTACCCACGACCAGACCGAGGCCATGACCATGGGCGACCGCATCGTCGTCATGAAGGACGGCATCATCCAGCAGGTCGATACCCCGCAGAACCTGTACGATTACCCCTGCAACATGTTCGTCGCAGGCTTCATCGGCAGCCCCCAGATGAACTTCCTGGACGGCACCCTGAACAAGAAGGGTGATCAGTACGCAGTTGACCTGGGCGGCGACCTGATCCCCCTGCCCAAGGAAAAGACCGCCGACGGCAAGCTGGACGCTTATGTCGGCAAGAAGGTCAAGATGGGCATCCGTCCCGAGGACATCGACGACGAGCCCGAGTTCATGGCAAAGCATCCCGACTGCCAGCTGAACGCTGAGGTCGAGGTTTCCGAAATGATGGGCGCTGAGATCTACCTGTACCTGGACTACAAGGGCAACAAGATGACCGCCCGCGTCTCGCCCACCTCCAAGGCCCGTCACGGCGATACCGTCCGCGTCGCATTCGATTCCCACAAGATCCACCTGTTCGACGTTGACACCGAGCTGACCATCCTCAACTGAGTTTGGCGCCCGGGGCCGGGTATAGCCTGGCCACCCCTCAATCTGTCATAGATCCCCTCATCATAGAGACGTAAGCTTCTCCTAACGCAGAAAGCCGCCGGTGCATACGCGCCGGCGGCTTTCTGTGCGTTTCAGCGTGCCGCAAAAGCGCCACGCTTTAGGGGGACAAAATTTAGTCCGGCGTCAGCCTTGCAGGAAAGATCCCTCTTTCGCCAGCCGGATGAACGCCTCCATCTGGGGGGTGATCCATTTGTCCTTGTGACAGAACAGCTGGCGGCGCATCTCGATGCGGCAGTCGGCCACGTCCAGGGGGACGGCCTGGCCGGTGAGGCTGGCGTCCACCATGTACCGCGGCAGGAAGGTCAGCCCCAGCCCCCGCTCCACCAGCCGGCAGAGCAGAGCGGCGTCGCCCAGTTCCAGATAGGGCCGCAGGGACAGTTTGCGGGCGGCCAGCAGATGTTCCAGGGCCTCGCGGTAGCTCATGCCCCGCTCGGTGAGCAAAAACTCCTGCCCGGCCAGGTCGGCTAGCGCGAGCCCCTGCCGCCCGGCCAAGGGATGTCCCGCCGGTGCGAGGAAGCAGCAGGGCTCGGGCTCGTCCAGCAGGCGGATAAAGGCCGGGTGGGTGACGGGCTGGTCAAAGGTATAGGCCAGGTCGGCGCGGTTGGCCGTGAGCAGGTCCTGCATTTCCTGGGTGGTGGCGGTGCGCAGGCTGACTTCCACCCGCGGGCACAAAGCGTGGAAACGCTCCAGCAGGGGCGGCATCATGGCGCTGCACAGGCTGTCCGCGATGGCCACCCGCAGGGTGCCGCTGGCCTCGGGGGCGGGCTGCAGGGCCGCTTTCGCCTGCTGAGCGGTGGTCAGCAGGGTGCGGGCATAGTGGAGGAAGGTCTGGCCCGCGTCGGTCAGGCGGACCGTCTTGCCCACCCGGTCGAACAGGGGCACCGTCAGTTCTTCCTCCAGCTGAGCGATCTGGCTGGACACCGCCGACTGGGAATAATCCAGCTCCCGGGCCGCCTGGGAAAAGCTGTGCAGTTCGGCCACGTGCAGGAAAGTATTGATGTTGCGCAGCTCCATGGTTCAGCCCTCCGGGGTGATCTCGCAGACGGTCAGGACCCCGTCCGCCACAGTGAACCGCACCTGATACCCCGCGAACCGCATCCCATACACCCGGCTGGGGTCGTCCTGATAGGAGGGGCGGGGGTCGCCGGCCAGGACACCGGCCAGCGCCGCCCACTGCTCGGGCGCTAGGGGCGCGCGCAGTGCGTCGGGACAGCGCACTTCCAGATGGTAGCCCCGCGTCTGGGCGGTGTAGCCCTCGGCGGCGTCGGGATGGCTGTCCGCAAAGGGGATATAGGGCTTGATGTCGTAGATGGGGGTTCCGTCCAGCAGGTCGGCCCCGCGGACGAGCAGGACCGGGCCCAGGGCGGGGTCCTGCTCCACCCCTTCCAGCCGGACGCAGGACAGCCCGATGGGGTTGGGCCGGAAGGGCGAGCGGGTGGCAAAGACGCCCACGCGGGTATTGCCGCCCAGTCGGGGCGGCCGGACGGTGGGGGACCAGCCGTCCCGCATGGCCTGGGTGAACTGCCACAGCAGCCAGATATGGCTGAACTGCTCGATGCCCCGCAGGGCGCTGGGGTCCCGGTAGGGCGGTTCGAACACCACCCGGGCCCGCAGGGCATCCACCAGGCCGCTCTGGCGGGGGATGCCAAATTTTTCGGCAAAGTCGCTCTCGATGTGGGCGACAGCGTGCATGGTAAACGTTTGCTGTTCCATAGGGCGCCTCCTTACAGGCTGCGGCACAGGCCCACGGCCCTGCCTTCGATCTGCAGTTCCGCCAGCTGGGGCCCCGCGTAGATCATGGGCGGGCAGACGGCGGCGTTGTCGGCCAGCAGAACGACGGCGTCTCCCTGGCGGTGGAAGTGTTTCAGGGTAGCCTCCTCGCCGATGCGGACCGCCGCGATCTCTCCCTGTTCCACTTCGGGCTGGCGGCGGATACAGACGATGTCCCCGTCCTGGATGGTGGGGGCCATGCTGTCGCCGTGACAGGTCAGGGCGAAGTCGGCGTGCCAGGCGGCCGGCACCCCAATGTACCGCTCGATGTTCTGTTCTGCGGTGATGGGGGTGCCGCAGGCGATGGACCCCACCAGGGGCACCCGTGCCATCCGGGGCATGGCCTCGAATCCCTCGGGGATCACACCCCCGCCGTTTTCCAGCCCCAGCAGCCAGGCGGTGGAAGTCTCCAGGGCGGCGGCAAAGTCCTCCAGCTTGTTCTGGGGGATGTCGTTGATCCCTTTTTCGATCTTGGTGATGGAGGACTTGGACCGGTAGCCCATCCGGGAGGCCAGCTCCTCCTGGCTCATGCCCAGTTCCTCCCGGCGCAGCCGGATACGGGTCGATAGGACAGACATAGGAATGCTCCTTTGCGTTGCAGACAGTTGACTTTGGTTTGCTTTGATTACGTTTAGTATACCATAGGATTGGTTTTGAATCAACCTCAAGCGCAAATTCCTGCAAGGCAGTTGACTTTTAATCTCTGCTGTGGTAAACTCTGTATAGATTTTGAATCAACTCAAAGCGCACCAAAGGAGGCACAAGCATGATCGACCGGGAACGGCTGAACGCACAGGTCGCGGCCAGCGGCTACAAGAAGAAGTATCTCGCCCACGCGCTGGGGATGAGCGGCGCCACCCTGCAGAGCAGGCTGCAGGGCAAAAGCGAGTTCAAACTGCAGGAGGCCCAGAGGCTGAGCTTCCTGCTTGGTTTGAGCGCGGAAGAACAGGCCCGCTGTTTCTGGACCTTGAAGTAGATTTTCCATCACCCAACAAGAAAGGAGTTGTCCATGACCAGCGAACACCGCCGGCAGTGCCGCGCCGCCCTGTGGCACTGGCAGCTGATCGAGCGCCAGCCCGGCCCCGAGACCGAGTGCTGGGCCCACGCCCTGCGCCAGACCGCAGCCTATTACGAACGGGACCCCATCCGGGCCGGCATTTTGGAGCAGCGCTACCGCCGCCACCTGACCGAGGAGCAGGTGCAGGACAAGCTGCACATCGGCCGCACCACCTACCAGAAGGCCAACACCGACCTGCTGAGCACCCTGGCGGTCTACGCCGCCCGGGACGGCCTGCTGTGACCGGGCACAGCAAAGCCCCCGCTCTGTGCAGGGCAGGGGCAGGGGGTCAGCTGTCTTTTTGATCCTTGGGCTTTTCGCAGCGCTGGTGGCAGGAGGCGCAGTTGCCGCCGCAGCCTTCGCCCTTCCAGCCGCCATTTTTAGAGATCCAGATCACCGCCAGGGTGAACAGCACGATCAGCACCACCAGGGTCACGATCCCGCGTACTGTCAACATAGAAACAACCTCTTTTCTTTGCAGGCTGGCTCCAGTATACACGATTTTGCCCCGCGGGGCAATGGCTGCCGAGCAAAAAACTGCCGCCGAAAGCGCTTTTTTGCCCCCAGCCAAAATTTTTCGCCTTTGCCCGAAAAAGGGGCTTGCATTTTGCCGCCGGCCGTGCTATAATATCCCTGTTCCGATTCGGAGGATTAGCTCAGCTGGTTAGAGCACCTGCATCACACGCAGGGGGTCTGGGGTTCGAGTCCCTAATTCTCCACCACAAACCCGCAGCTTTGGCTGCGGGTTTTCTTTTTGTCCGGCACACGGCAGGGTGCCGCTTTCTTTCCTGAAAGCGGCGCCCTGCTTTTTTGTTTGGCCGGCGCGGACGGGCGCGGTCAGGTCGATTCCCGCCGCACGAACGCCCCGGGGATCACCACGGTGGGGGCCAAAGGCTGCTTATGGGACATTTTGCGGCACAGCTGTGCCACGACGGTGCGGGCCATCTCGTCCACGTCCACCCGGTGGGTGGTCATGGGCGGGCTGCAGATGGTGGAATAGCGGAAATCGTCGTAGCCGGTGACGGCCACGTCCTGGGGCACGCGGTAGCCCCGGCGCTTGAGCAGTTCCACCACGTTGAAGGCCACCTCGTCGCAGTTGCAGACAAAGGCGTCCGGCATCTCGATGGGCAGGGTGATGGGGATGAAGATCCCCCGGCTGTCCCGGTCCTCGATCAGCCACTCGGGGCGCACCGGCAGTTTGGCCCGCATCAGGGCTTTTACGTAGCCGAGGTAGCGGTCCATGATCGAGCTGGTGGACAGCACGCTGCCCACAAAGGCGATGTTCCGACGGCCCGTCTCGATCAGGTGCTCGGTGATCATGTAGCTGCCGCTGGTGTTGTCACTGAGGACGCAGTCGGCCGCGATGGCGTCGTCGTAAAAATCCAGCAGCATGAAGGGCAGCCCGCTCTGGATGGCGGTGGCCAGGTACCGCCGGTCGATCTCGCCCATAAAAATCAGGCCGTCCACCTTGCGGTTGACCAAAAAGGTGGGCATGGTGCAGTTTTTTTCGGCCTGGGGGAACACGATCTCCGTCAGCAGCTGAAAGAGCGCAAGAAGGCAGCCCGGGCCGCCCGCAAAGCAGCAAAGGAGGCGGCACGATAAATGGCAATCACATCTCAGGCCGTTCAGGCAAAGCGCGATCTGCGCATCGGCGACAAGATCTTCACCTTCCTGAAGTACTTCCTGCTCATCCTTTTCTCGATCATCGCGCTGATCCCGGTGTCGGTGTGCGTGCTCACGGCGTTCAAGACCACCGACGAGTACAACACCACCAACGTGCTGACCCCTCCCCAGAACTGGCTCAACTTTGACAACTTCGTCACCGCTTTCGAGCGGGCCAATATGCTGCGGGGCTTTTTGAACACCGGCATCGCCCTGGTCTTCGTCCTGCTTTTCTCCATCCTCATCAGCTCGATGCTGGCCTACGTGCTCAACCGGTTCCGGTTCCCGGGCAGCGGCCTCATCCACAACCTGTTCATGTTCGCGTCCCTCATCCCCGGCATCGCCACGCAGGTCACGGTCTACCAGATCATGTTCTCGCTGGGCCTCATCAACCACCTGTACGGCTATATCCTGGTGTTGTGCGGCACCGACATCATCTCGATCTACATCTTCCTGCAGTTCTTTGAGAACCTGCCGCGGGCTCTGGACGAGAGCGCCATCCTGGATGGCTGCACCTACTTCGGCGTGTTCTTCAAGATCCTGCTGCCGCTGCTGAAACCGGCCATCGTCACCAGCTGCCTGCTGAAGGGCGTCAGCGTCTACAACGAGTACTACATGTCCAACCTGTACCTGCAGACCAGCGACCTGAAGACCATTTCGGTGGCGCTGTACACCTTCACCGGCCCCTACGGCAACCAGTACAACTTCATCTGTGCCGGCGTCATCATCACCATCATCCCCATCCTTGTCCTCTTCCTTTTCTTCCAGAAGGAAGTGTACAGCGGCATGGCCGCCGGCGCGGTCAAGGGCTGAGCGTCCGTTTCCATCCGTCATCCCCAACTCCTATATTTGCTTCTCCTTCATCACTGCCCTGTCTCCTGCCCCTCACACGCGGGGCAGGAGACACAGGGCGGTGAGGAAGGACACTTTTTCAGGAGGCTTTATGAGCAAAACCACCCTTTTGTGCGGCGACCTGCCCAACATTCCCTGGCAGGACAAACCCGCCGGCTGCACCGCTCCTCTGTGGCGCTGCACCGAAAACCCCATCATTCCCCGCAACCCTCTGCCCGGCGTCGCCCGGATCTTCAACAGCGCTGTCATGCCCTATGAGGGCGCCTATATCGGCGTATTCCGGGGCGAACAGACCAACGGCATCCCTTACATCTACCTGGGCCGCAGCGCCGACGGCATCCACTGGACCTTCGACCCCGAGAAGATTCCCTTCGTGAACGAAAAGGGCGAGCCCGCCATGCCGGTCTACGCCTACGACCCCCGCCTGGTCAAGGTGGAGGATACCTATTACATCATCTGGTGCCAGGATTTTTACGGCGCGTCCATCGGCCTGGCCAAAACCACCGATTTCAAGACCTTTACCCGGCTTGAGAATCCCTTCGTTCCCTTCAACCGCAACGCGGTGCTGTTCCCCCGCAAGATCAACGGCATGTACGTCATGCTCAGCCGCCCCTCCGACTCGGGCCACACCCCCTTTGGGGACATCTTCCTGAGCCAGAGCCCCGACATGGAGTTCTGGGGCCGCCACCGCCATGTGATGAGCAAGAGCAGCAACTGGTGGGAAAACGTCAAGATCGGCGGCGGCGCCGCCCCCATTGAGACCAGCGAGGGCTGGCTGCTGTTCTACCACGGTGTGACCGGCACCTGCAACGGCTATGTCTACTCCATCGGCGGAGCCATCCTGGACCGGGACGATCCCAGCAAGGTGCTGTACCGCTGCGGCAACTTCCTGCTGACCCCCGAGGCCGAATATGAAGAACGGGGCTTTGTGCCCAATGTCTGCTTCCCCTGCGCCACCCTGCAGGATGCAGCCACCGGCCGCATCGCCCTCTACTACGGCTGCGCCGACAGCTACGTCGGCCTGGCCTTTACCACGGCAGACGAAGTGGTCGATTATATCAAGGCCCACGACAATGCCGGCCCCACGGACTGGGAGCTTGGCGTGCGCTGAGCCTGAACAGGCGCCTGTTCCTCCGGCGGAACAGGCGTCTTTCTGAAAGGAGGTTTTTCCCATGCCCAGCATCAAACAAGCGGCGGAGACCATGCTGAACAACGTCATCCTCCCTTTCTGGATGAAGCTGAAAGACGAGGAGCACGGCGGTTACTACGGCCTGGTGGATTTTGACCTGCAGGTGGACAAGACCGCCGAAAAGGGCTGCATCCTGAACAGCCGCATCCTCTGGTTTTTCTCCGAGGCGGCCATCCTGACCGGCCGCGCCGACGTGGCCGCCTGCGCCCGCCACGCCTACGAGTGGTTCGAGGCCCACTGCTTCGACCAGGAGCACGGCGGCGTCTACTGGAGCTGCGACTACCTGGGCCGCCCGCTGGACACCACCAAGCACACCTACAACCAGGGTTTTGCCATCTACGCCCTTTCCGCCTATTACCGGCTGACCGGCGAGCTGCGCGCCCTGACCCGTGCGCTGGAGATCTTCCGCCTGATCGAGAACCGCTGCACCGACGCGGAAGGCTACCTCGAAGCCTTTACGGTGGACTGGCAGCCCGAGAGCAACGAAAAGCTCTCGGAAAACGGCGTCATGGCCGAAAAGACCATGAACACCCTGCTGCACGTCTTTGAGGGCTACGCCGGCCTCTACCAGGCCAGCCGCGACCCCTCGGTGGGGCAGGCCATGCGCCGCATTCTGGAGATCTACGCTGACAAGATCTATTCCCCGGAGCTGCACCGGCAGCTGGTCTTTTTCGACAAGCACTACCACTCGATCATCGACCTGTACAGCTACGGTCACGACATCGAGTCCAGCTGGCTGATCGACTGGGGCTGCGCCCTGCTGGGCGATGCCGCCCTGAGCGCAAAGATCACCGCCATCAACTCCGACCTTGCCCGCAGCGTCTACGCCCACGCCTACCGGGACCACTCCCTGCTCAACGAGTGCGAGCGCGGGGTGGACAACACCACCCGGGTCTGGTGGGTCCAGGCCGAGGCGGTGCTGGGCTTCGTCAACGAATACCAGAAGTCGGGCGACCCCAAATACCGGGATGCCGCCGCCGGCATCTGGCACTACATCACCGAAAAGATTTTGGACAAGCGCCCCGGCGGCGAATGGTTCTGGTCGGTGGACGCCAACGGCGTGCCCGCCAGCCGCCAGCCCATCGTCGAGCCGTGGAAGTGCCCGTACCACAACGGGCGCATGTGTATGGAACTGATCAGGAGGGACCCCCATGTCGAAGTGTAAGCTGCACCCCGAATACCTGCGCCAGAAGGCCCTGCAGGAGGCCCTGCTGGCCCGCAAAAACCGCAAGAGCGATTTTTACAACGGCATCTATGACCGGTGGGAGTACCCGGTCCTCACCCGCGAGCACATCCCCCTGGAGTGGCGGTTCGACCTCGACCCCGCCGCAAACCCCTATTTTATGGAGCGGCTGGGAGTCAACGCCGTATTCAACGCCGGCGCCATCGAGCTGGATGGCAAGTTCTACCTGGTGGCCCGGGTGGAGGGCAACGACCGCAAGAGCTTTTTTGCGGTGGCCGAGAGCGGCTCCCCGGTGGACGGCTTCCGCTTCTGGGACAAGCCCGTCCAGCTGCCCGACACCTGCCCCGACGAGACCAACGTCTATGATATGCGGCTGACCAAACACGAGGACGGCTGGATCTACGGCGTGTTCTGCTCCGAGAGCAAGGACAAGTCGAACCCCGACCTGTCCGCCGCCGTGGCCGCCGCAGGCATCGTCCGCACCCGGGACCTCAAGACCTGGGAGCGGCTGCCCAACCTCGTCACCCTGCGCAGCCCCCAGCAGCGCAATGTGGACCTGCTGCCCGCCTTCGTGAACGGCAAGTACGCCTTCTACACCCGCCCCATGGACGACTTCATCGACACCGGCTCGAGCGGCGGCATTGGCTTCGGCCTGTGCGAGGACATCACCCACCCCGTCATCGACGAGGAGATCATCACCAGCCCCCGGCGCTACCACACCATCACCGAGGCCAAGAACGGCGAGGGCGCGCCTCCCATCAAGACCGAAAAAGGCTGGCTGCACATCGCCCACGGCGTGCGCAACACCGCCGCCGGCCTGCGGTATGTGGTCTACGTCTTTGTCACCGACCTGCACGAGCCCTGGAAGGTGATCGCCGAGCCCTCCGGCTTCCTGATCGCGCCCCGCGGCTGGGAGCGGATAGGGGACGTGTCCAACGTGGTGTTCACCAACGGGGCCATCGCCCGGGACAACGGCGAAGTGTACATCTACTACGCCGCCAGCGACACCCGGCTGCACGTGGCCAGCACCACGGTGGAGCGCCTGCTGGACTTTGCGTTCCACACCCCGTCCGACCCGCTGCGCAGCTGTGACTGCGTGGCCCAGCGCTGCGCCCTGATCGACCGGAACAGCGCCTATCTTGCGTCCCTCGAGAAATAACATCCCCGGAAAGGAACCGCCATGAAAAAGTCAAGCTCGATCGACAACCCGTTTTTCCGCCTGATGGGCGCGATAGGGGATCTTGTGGTCCTGAACATCCTGTGGCTGCTCTGCTGCCTGCCGGTGGTGACGGCGGGGGCCTCCACCCTGGCCCTGTTCGCCATCGTCCACAAGATCGTGGCCGGGGAGGACTACCGGACGGCATCTGGCTTTTTCAAAGCCTTCCGGCGGGACTTCAAGCAGGCCACCGCCCTGTGGCTGGTGGTGCTGGCGGCGGGCATCGCCGCGCTGGCCGGGCTGCGGGCGGCCTCCGCACAGGACGATGTGTTCACCGGCCTGCTGGCCGCGGCCTCCTTCCTGCTGCTGGCAGGGGTGTGCTGCTGCGGGTGCTGGGGGCTGGCCCTGCTGGCCCGCTTCACCTACCGGCACGGGCTGCTGGCCCTGCTGGACGGCGCCCGGATGACAGTGGCAAACCTTCTGCCCACGGTGGGCATCCTGGCGCTGCTGGCCTGGATGCCCCTGCTGTGGGTCCTGGCCCCGGGCTGGTTTGTATATCTGCTGCTGCCCCTGTTCCTGGCGGGCGGCTCGGTCACCGCCCTGGGGATGGCGGCCCTGATGCGCCCGGCGGTGGCCCGGATGGAACAGGCCGGCCGCAAGCCCGAGCCGCCCCGCGACCCCTTTCGCGACCCCTTTGAAGAAGAACAAACCGATGGAGAGGATGACCTTACATGATCGTACACTCTGAAACCTGTTACACCCTGCACACCGCCCACACCAGCTATCAGATGTCGGTGGGGCCCGACGGGATGCTGCTGCACACCTACTACGGCGCCCGCCTGCCCGACCGCGCGCCCGACCTGACCGACGGCCGGGCCGCCCACGGGGACCCCGGCTGCTGGACCGACCTGCTGCCCAAAGAGTGGTCGGCCCCGGGCACGGCGGACAACCGCACCCCGCCCTGTGTGCCCGAATATGCCGACGGCACCGAGGCGGCAGAGCTGGTGTTTGCGGGCGCGGCGGTCCTGCCCGGCAAGCCGGCCCTGCCGGGCCTGCCCGCCTTCCGGGGCGGGGCAGACGTCCAGACCCTGTCCGTCACCCTGCGGGATGTGTTTGGGCTGGAAGTGGAGCTGCGCTACTCGGTCTATGAAAAAGAGGACCTCATCACCCGCACGGCGGTGTACAAAAACGCGGGTTCCCAGCCCCTGACGCTGCACAAGGCGGCGTCCCTGTGCATGGACTACGCCCCCGGCAGCCTGGACCTCATCACCCTGAACGGCACCTGGGCCGCCGAGCGCACCCCTGAGCGCGCGCCCCTGCGCTGCGGCATCCAGAGCGTGGGCAGCATCCGCGGGGTGCCCGGCCACGCCCACAACCCCGCCATCGCCCTGTGCCGCCCCGACACCACCGAGACGAACGGCGACTGCTGGGGGTTTGCCTTCGTGTACAGCGGCAACTTCCTGATCGAGGCCGAGCGGGCCGACGCGGGCCAGCGGCTGGTCATGGGCATCCATCCCTACCACTTCCACTGGACCCTCGCGCCCGGCGAGAGCTTCGCCGCCCCGGAGGTGGCCATGGTCTACGCCCAGCACGGCCTGGGGGAGATGAGCCGCCGGTTCCACACCGCCATCCGCACCCGGCTGCTGGCGCCCCGCTGGCAGGACATGAACGCGCCCCGTCCGGTGCTGCTGAACAGCTGGGAAGCCTGCTACTTCGACTTTGACGAAGCGAAGCTGCTGGAGCTGGCCGCCGCCGCCCGAAAGGCCGACATCGACCTGTTCGTGCTGGACGACGGCTGGTTCAAGGGCCGGAACGACACTTCTTCCAGCCTGGGCGACTGGGTAGAGGACAAGGCCAAACTGCCCGACGGCCTGCCCGGCCTGTGCCGCAGGCTGAACGAGATGGGCCTGGAGCTGGGCCTGTGGGTGGAGCCGGAGGCGGTCAGCCCCAACAGCGATCTGTACAAGGCCCATCCCGACTGGGCGTTTGTGGTCCCGGGCCGCCGCCCCCTGGAGATCCGCCAGCAGTACACCCTGGACTTCAGCCGCGAGGAAGTGGTGGACGGCATCTGGCAGCAGCTGGAACGGGTGCTGCGCAGCTGCCCCATCAAGTACCTCAAATGGGACATGAACCGCTCGCTGGCCAACGTGTACAGCGCGGCTTTGCCCGCGGCCCGTCAGGGCGAGGTATACCACCGGTATGTGATGGGGGTGTACGAGCTGCAGCGCCGCGTCACCGAGACCTTCCCCGGCCTGCTGCTGGAAAACTGCGCAGGCGGCGGCGCCCGCTTCGACTGCGGGATGCTGTACTACAGCCCCCAGATCTGGTGCAGTGACAACACCGACGCCCGGGCCCGCCTGCTGATCCAGTACGGCACCAGTTTGTTCTATCCCGGCTGCGTCATGGGGGCCCACTTTTCCACCGTGCCCAACCACTGCAACGGCCACATCTCCACCACCGAGGCGCGGATGGCGGCGGCCCTGTCGGGCACCTTCGGCTTTGAGCTGGACCTGACCACCTACACCCCGGAAGAACTGGAAGCCCTGCGGCCCTATGTGGCCTGGTACCGGGCCCACGGCGGCCTGCTGCGGGGCGGCGACCTCTACCGCCTGGCCGGCCCCGACGCCTCTGCGCTGGGCGCAGCCTGGATGATCGCCGCGCCGGACGGCAGCGAGGCGGCCGTCTTTGCGGTGGGCGACGCGCTGAGCGGCAGCCATGGCACCGCCAGCATGAACAGCCTGCCCCGCCTGCCCTTGCAGGGGCTGGACCCCGCCGCCGTCTACGAGGACGAGCAGGGCGTGCAGTATACCGGCGCGCAGCTGATGGCCCTGGGCCTGCCCCTGCCGGGGCCCCGCGGCCAGACCCCCGCCTGCATCTGGTATCTGCACCGGGTATGACCATCTGAAAGGAGAGTTGCACTATGCTTGAACCGCGCATTGCCGCTACCTACGACGACTGGCGGGTCCAGCCCGGCCTGCCGGAGGACCTGGCCGCCGAGCTCGCCTCCATCCAGGGGGACGAGGAAGCGATCACCGACCGGTTTTACCGCGAGCTGGCCTTTGGCACCGGCGGCCTGCGGGGCGTCATCGGGGCGGGCGCCAACCGGATGAACGTCTACAACATCCGCAAGGCCACCCAAGGCCTGGCCGATTACCTGAACGCCTCCGGCCTGCCCAAAAAGGCGGCCATCGGCTACGACAGCCGCATCAAGAGCGACGTCTTTGCCCGCGAGACCGCCTGTGTGCTGGCGGCCAACGGCATCACCGCCTACCTGTACCCCCGGCTGGAACCCACCCCCGCCCTGTCCTGGGCGGTGCGGTACTATGGCTGCGGCGCGGGCGTCTGCGTCACCGCCAGCCACAACCCCGCCAAGTACAACGGCTACAAAGTCTACGGGTCCGACGGCTGCCAGATCACCCTGGAAGCCGCGAACCAGATCCAGAAGGCCATCGCCGCGGTGGACTGCTTTGCGGTGCAGCCCGCTGATTTTGACGCAGCCCTGGCGGACGGCCGCATCGTCTACTGTGAGGAAGCCTGCCTCGACGCCTTTGTGGACGCCGTTTACGCCCAGCGGGTGGGGGACGGCGCGGGCATCGCGGACCTGAAGCTGGTCTACACCCCCCTCAACGGCAGCGGCCTGGAATGCGTGAAAAAGCTGCTGGCCAAGCTGGGCGTTACCCATGTGACGGTGGTGCCCGAGCAGGAAAAGCCGGACGGGAATTTCCCCACCTGCCCTTACCCCAACCCCGAGATCCGCGAGGCTATGCAGAAGGGCCTGGAACTGTGCGACAAAGTCAAGCCCGACCTGCTGCTGGGCACCGACCCTGACTGCGACCGCTGCGGCACCGCCGTCCCCGACGGCAAGGGCGGCTACCGCCTGATCACCGGCAATGAGATGGGCATCATCCTGCTGGACTATATCTGCCGCACCCGCATCGCCCGCGGCACCATGCCGGCGCGCCCCGTGGCAGTGACCACCATCGTCTCCACCGACATGGCCACGCCGGTGGCCGCCAAGTACGGGGTGGAACTGCGGCGCACCCTCACCGGCTTCAAATTCATCGGCGAGCAGATCGGCCTGCTGGAAGCCGCCGGGGAGGCTGACCGCTATATCTTCGGCTTTGAGGAGAGCTACGGCTACCTGTCCGGGGCCCATGTGCGGGACAAGGACGCGGTGAACGCCACCCTGCTGGTGTGCGAGGCCGCCGCCTGGTACGCCCAGCAGGGCATGACCCTGCTGGACGCCATCGAAAAGCTGTACGCAGAATTCGGCTGCTACCGCAACCGGCTGGAGAGCTTCGCCTTTGAGGGCGAGAAGGGGATGCACACCATGCAGGCCCTGATGGCCGGCCTGCGCGCCCAGCCTCCCGCCCAGATCGGCGGGCTGCAGGTAACGTCCGTGGTGGACTACAACGCCGAAGGCACCGGCCTGCCCGCCGCCGACGTGCTCGAATTCCGGCTGGAGGGCGGCGCCAAGCTGATGGTGCGCCCCTCCGGCACCGAACCCAAGATCAAGGTGTATCTGTCCGCTGTGGCCCCCGACGAGGCCGGCGCCGACCAGATCAATGAGACCCTGGCCCAGGCTGCCGCCAAGATGCTGCAGGGCTGAGCCGGGCAAAGAAGGTATTTGAAGATGGAAACGATCAAACTGACCCCCGCCTGCAAAGATTATCTGTGGGGCGGCGAAAAGCTGCGGCAGGACTACGGCATCCAGAGCCAGCTGCACCCGCTGGCCGAAGCCTGGGTGCTGTCCTGCCACCCGGACGGGCCCAGCGTGGTGGCCACCGGCCCCCTGGCAGGCAAGACCCTGCCGGAGTACATCCAGGAAAAAGGCCCCGGCTGCCTGGGCGCCGACTGCGAAAAGTTCACGGATTTCCCCATCCTGGCCAAGTTCATCGACGCCAAGGGGGACCTGTCCATCCAGGTGCACCCCTCCAACGAGTACGCCCTGGCGCACGAGCACCAGTTCGGCAAGACCGAGATGTGGTACGTCCTGGACTGCGAGCCGGGCGCAACCCTCTACTACGGCTTCCAGCATCAGATCAGCCGGGAGGAGTTCCAGCAGCGCATCCAGGACAACACCCTGACCGAGGTGCTGAACGCCGTCCCGGTGGAAAAAGGGGACCTGTTCTTCATCCCGGCGGGCACCCTCCACGCCATCCGCAAGGGGATCGTGGTGGCTGAGATCCAGCAGAATTCCAACGTGACCTACCGCATCTACGACTACGGCCGGGTGGGTGCCGACGGCAAGCCCCGTCAGCTGCACATCCAGCAGGCCCTGGAAGTGACCCAGCGCACCCCGCCCCAGCCCGACCCCGACTTCCACGGCCATCTGGCCCAGTGCCCCTACTTCACGGTGGACGTGATGGAGGGCCGTTTCACCCTGGACTGCGGCCCCGAGTCGTTCGTCTCGGTGCTGGTGCTGGAAGGCACGGGCGCCCTTTGGGAAGGGGACGAGTCCATGTCCCTCCGCAAAGGGGAGAGCCTGTTCATCCCGGCAGGCGCCGGCCAGTGCAGGCTGGAAGGCGACGGCCTCAAGTGTCTGGTGACACGGGTGTGAACTAAACAGCAAGGAGTAGTAGCAGCATGGCTTCCTATCGTTATGAACGGAACATCCGTCCCGAGGACCTGGTCCAGGAACCGCCCCGGGTGCTGACCCCGCAAGAGCGCCGGGCCAACTGGTGGCATTATCACTGGTATTATGTGGCCCTGATCCTGGCCGCCCTGCTGGCTGCCGGCTGGTACGCCTGGCAGAACCTGACCGCCGTCCGGCCCGACTATGTGGTGACGGTGGTCAGCCGCACCGACCCCGCCCCGGAACTGCTGGAACAGGTGCAGGCCCAGCTGGAAGCGGTGGGCTTGGACGAGAACGGGGACGGCCGGATAACGGTGGAAGTCAACAGCATCTGGCTGGACCTTTCGGCCATGCAGGAGGGCGGGGACTTCGCCCGCCTGATGGAGTCCAGCCAGGAAAAGCTGAACGCGGCCTTTTACCTTGGCGAGAGCACCCTCTTTCTGGTGGACGACCCCGCCGGGCTGGAACAGATGTACGGCTGTTTCCGCTATCTGGACGGGGGCGACCCCCAGCCCGGCGACGTGGTGCGGATCGAGGACTTTGCCCTGCCGGCCGGTGCCACCCTTCTGGAAGGGCTGGCCCCGCCGCCGGAAGGCGCGTGGTACCTGGCCCGCTGCATCACCGAAGGGGCGGAGGATTCGCCCGCTCTGGAGCGGGACGACCGCTTGTGGTCAGTCCTAACCGCCGCCCCCTGAATCAAGCGTCCCTTTCCTCCCTCCAGCGCCCCTCTGTGCGGCCCCAGCCGGCCGCCCGGAGGGGCCTTTTTGTGCAAAGCACACCCTCAAATGCACGAACAAAAGGCCGGCAGACGCGCGCCGATCGCGCCGTCCGCCAGCCTTTTTGCCTTCTGCCGCGCCAGGGCGTGCAAAATCCGCCGCCTCTGCCGCGCCAACATTCCCGCCCGGGCGGAACAAACAAAAAAGCCGCAAGACCTTTCGGTCTTACGGCATTTTTTGGTGCGATGGAAGGGACTCGAACCCCCGGCCTACTGATTCGTAGTCGCCTCTTGGCCCTTTCAAGATTTCTTGTGACATTTTGTAAATTGGCATGAACACTACGTTTATGCCAATTTTCTTTTTCTGCTTCTGCAAGCCTTCTTATGCGTTGTTGTGAAAGAGTTGAACTTTTGTTGAACGCAAAGCGATCTGGCGTTGCTGTCCATGCGAGCATTCAGATGGTTTCTTCCAGCGTGTTCTCTCTATGAAGGAACTCTCCCGGTTTACCATGGCGTTGACGGAACTTTATGAATTTTGTTTCCATGAGAGCATGGGTTCTGGCTTTTGTGTGTACAAGACGGTACTTGATATGATAGTTTTGCAATGCCTGTTTCAGAGTCTGGGCAGTGGCCTCCAGCTGGTCTACCGCATGTACGATGTCAGTGCCCTTGAGTTCAATCAAATAGGCATCGGATTTGTCCTCATTTATCAAAAGATAATCACAGCGCAAACCGGTCCGAATAACAGCCCCGTCAATTTGATAGTGGGTGACAAAACACCTGTCAGAATTGATCGCTCGGTGTTGCCGTCCCTGCTCAGAACTGACAATAATAGCCTGCTGCTCCTGGCAAAGGGACTTGTATCCATTCAAAGGCATCGTTATTCTCCTTTGGCGTCAGTCTCAATTTCAAACAGCTTATCATATTCCTCGTTGATGACATGAGAGATATCATCGATCAAAGAATTATCGATCTGCTGCAGTTCAGGGTCCATACAACTGTCTGCACGGCCGTTTGACACAAAACGGGCGTCACAATCCGCAGTGCAGAGCCATTTGGAACGGGGAACAATAGCTTCAACTCGTTCAGGCGAGGACTGTTGAACAATGTCGGCATACAAAAGGTTGTTGATAGCACCTAATACATAGGGACTATGTGTTGTCAGTAAAACGTTGTTCCCGGCATTGATGACCAACGCAATGAGCTCTATCATCAGTTTTTGAGATTCGGGGAACAAATTGGATTCCGGTTCTTCAATGATAAAGTAGGTCTTCTTGTTCAAAGCCAAGGCATAATACAGGAGATTTGTGATCCAGACAGATTCCTGTTGCCCGGAAGAAGCATAATTGATTTTTACATAACGGGACTGGTCGATCAAAATGCGCTCTTCGCCATCTACAACGCTGTAGTTTCCTTTGAGGACTTGCCGGATCAACCGTTGTGCTTCGTCCAGCAGCTTCCGATGAGCAGGTGAAACGGGCACGCCTTCCAACAGTCCATCCAATCCGGCTAAAAACTGCGGGCGCAGTTTCATGACCCTCTCAATATAATCTCTGGTGCAGGCATCCAGCAGCCGCTTTTGCATATCGTCCATTGTGGAATAGATATAATTCAGTTGGCCGCTGAGTAACGTTAAAATACTGCGCCCTGCCGGGATATAGACGGCCTCGTAAGGATCGTCGAACAGCGCGATTAGATCCTTTTGGAGCTCGTCGCGCTTTATATCAGCAGAGTGAATGCTGCCCAAGAACTGACGAAAAGTCGCCGAGTATTCGACCCACACATAATTGTGAGATTGAAACGCCTCTTTCAATGAGATGCCAATACGAGTATTCTCTGTATAATTGTATTCCAGCGTCATATTCGTGTCCATACCATAAGACGAACCGAATGTGTTGAGAAATTTATTGCGTACCATCATCTCAAAATCAGTTTTCAGGTCGCGCTGCAAAAGTAAAGAGGCAGCATTCTCTGTTGCCCGCCGCAAAATGAGCTGCAAGAGATCTTCTTTCAGAGAACGAAAGAAATAGACAGCCTTGGCAATGGTACTTTTGCCGGACGCCTGATAACCTGTTAAGATCGTAGTGCCACAAATATCCAGTTTGCAATGCTGAATAGGACCAAGCTGGTTGATGATCAGTCGATGCATAAAATCCCACCTTCTTAAAATCAGCATCTATCTGTAAAAACAAAAAGCACAGTATGGCGTTTACCTCTTATTTATCCGTTACTCCTGGCACTACCATACACTCTTTCTCCCAAAAGGCGATGCCATATTTCAGGATACTTTTCATCCCGCGGCGGCGCAGGCCCTCGGCGTACTTTTTCTCGTCGATCTGGGCCAGAGCTTTGGCGCAGGCAGCTTCCAGATTGCCGTCCTCAGCGTATTTCAGCTCAATAACAATGCCCAGACGCTCCGGGGTAGCGACCGAAATATCGCTGTAGCCGATGCCTGTCTCCGCGTTGGAACGGACGATCCAGCTCTCCTGGCTTTGCAGCAGGCCCAGCAGCATCCCGTGGTAGAAGTTTTCCTTCATGTTAGACCGCACCGCCGTGTCCCGCACGCTGATAGAATCCCACAGGTAACCATGGAGCATATCCTGGATGGTAGCCACGTCCCCTTTAGGAAACGCCGCGCAGAAGCGGTTGATGCGGGATGTATCGGCCCGGGTTTCCTCCCGGAACCAGTCCTTTACCAGGTCGATGAACAGCTCCCGCACTTCCCGGTTGGGGAGGGCCAGTTTCATCTGCTTGCCGGGCAAGCGGCCTCTGGAGGTCAGGTAGCCGGTGGAATACAGAACGCTCCATATGTTGTCGATGGAGTCCTCAATATCCCGGTAGGTCAGCTCCTGCCGGACCGTCTTGACGATGGTCTCGCCGTTGATGAGTTGCTCCACCTCGTCCCGGGTGGTCTGGTCCGCCTTTTGGAGCAGCCGCCGGATGATGCCATTGCCGCTGGTGTTGGCCCAGTAATTTTCCGGCTCGGCCTCCGGGTCGCGCAAAAGGATTTGTGCGTATTTGATTACATCCCATGGGCAGTAGATGGACACATTCCCGAATTGATACCCATCGTACCAGTCCCGCATGGCATCGTGATAGGCTCCCAAGCCGTAATAATCCAGAAGCTCTTTTACATCGTCGTCCGTAAAGCCGAAGCTGTCGCAGAAATAAGGGTCAGACACCGTCATCACATTCAGGTTGTTCAGCCCGGTGAAGATGCTTTCTTTTGAGATTCGCAGGCAGCCTGTCAGGACTGCGAACTGAAGATTATCGTTGGTTTTCAGCGCATTGCCAAACAAATTGCGGATGAGCGATACCATCTCGTCGTAGTAGCCGCCCTGAAAGGCTTTGTCCAATGGCACATCGTATTCATCAATCAAAATGACAACCTTGCGGCCATAGTGTTTGGCAAGCAGCTGGGAAAGGGTTTTCAGACTGTCCGCGAGGACGGCATCCGACATGCTGAATGTGCCGCCTTCAACAGCTGTCAGCGCATGGTAGAGCTTTTTATCGTTTACGTCAAGCTGATTGCTTTGCGCCAGAAATCTAAAACGTCCGGCTTCATCTCCAATAACTGTACGCAGCGCAGCCACAGCGGATGCAAAGGTCAGGCCGTCCACGCTTTTCAGGCTGATAAAGATCACCGGGAACTGCCCCTGATATTCCGCGCACAGCTCTTTGTTTTCTGCGATTTTCAGGCCGTCAAACAGGCTCTTATCTGTTCCAATCTCGAAGAAAGACTTCAACATGCTCATGTTCAAAGTCTTGCCAAAACGCCGGGGGCGGGTGAAAAGGTTCACTTCACCCCAGTCCCGCAAAAGGTCTGCAATAAATCCTGTCTTGTCGACATAATAGAAGTCATTGGTCCGCAGTTTTTCAAAACCGTCGATGCCAATGGGAAGCTTTTTCCTCACCTTGTTCACGCTCCTTTTTTACCTGTCAGAAGCCGCATATATTTTCAAGACCACTTTACCATGAAGCTGCCGGGCAGTCAAGACCGAACAGAATTCACATTCCTCATTCGCTCAAAGACCGCACAACAGACCTCGGAACACCCTATATACTGCAGTTCCCGCCCTACAGGTGTCATAGGATGTCGTTTCGACGTTACCGGCGTATCATCATAGGCGGGCTGCGCCTTTTCTACTTTTCCCTGACAGCAATCATTTTCAAGTTGCCTGATTCACGAGAAATTGCTTGAATCTTGAACCATATATAGAAAACGACGTTTCAAAGCTGTTTTCAGATTGTGATGCCGTTCAAAGCAGTTCAAATGGATGTACATCGTTCAAAAGGAATTCAACGGGTATTTGAATGCTTTTTACCTTATTCGATGGTCATCTCACTGAATCTGAACCAAACAGGGCGGGAGGGGCCGGGGTTTTGGAGTGACAGATTAGCCGAAAAAACCGGTGAGTTGCGGCGGTCTTTCTCTTGCCGCCAATCTCGTTCTGCTGGATAAGGAGCTTCTCAAAGCGGCTCTAATGAAACAGCGGCAGGAGATCCAGTTGGACGATCCTGCCGCTGTTTGTATAAAATTCGAGAATGCCAGAGCAAAATCAGATCAACCGCTCAAATCTTCCCCATTGGTAGCGATGACCTTTTGATACCAGTAAAAGCTGTCTTTCCGGCGGCGGGACAGATCCCCGGTGCCATCGTCGTACTTGTCTACATAAATGAAGCCGTACCGCTTGGCCATTTCACCGGTGGATGCACTCACCAGGTCGATGCAACCCCAGGGTGTGTAGCCAATCAGGTTAACCCCGTCTTTGACTGCCTCGGCCATCTGCTGGATATGGGCCCGCAGGTAGTCGATCCGATAGGGGTCATGGATTGAGCCGTCGGCCTCCAGCTTGTCGTAGGCCCCAAGGCCGTTTTCTACCACCATTATGGGCTTGCCATAACGGGAATAAATCTCATTCAGGCTCCAGCGCAGGCCTACCGGGTCGATCTGCCAGCCCCAATCGCTGGCCTTCAGGTAGGGGTTCTTGACGCCGCCCACCATATTGCCGCTGATTTTTTCTTTGCCGGCGTCTTGGGCACTGACGCAGGTGGACATATAGTAGCTGAAAGTGTACAGGTCCACGGTACCTTCTTTGAGAATTTCCAGGTCGCCGGGCTCCATTTGAATCTGGATGTTGTGCTCGGCGAAAAAGCGCTTGGCATAGTAGGGGTAGATGCCGCGGCACTGAATATCCCCACAGAACCAGTTCATCTGATTCATGTTCTGCTGGTTGGCGATGAGGTCTTCCGGGTTGCAGGTCAGTGGATAGCTGGCGGCAAACAGAATCATGCAGCCCATGACATATTCCGGGTAGTTCCGGTAAGCGTAGGCCACCGCCTTGGCGCTGGCCACAAACTGATGGTGCAGGGCCTGATACCGGGTCTGGGGATCGTCGGGAATACCGGGGCGGGGGCCTTCATAGCCACGGCAGGTGCCCAGAGCCATCAGGTTGCCCGCTGGACGGGTGCCGGCGTTGATCTCGTTGAAGGTGAGCCAGTACTTCACCTTGCCCTGATACCGGGCAAAGATCACCCGGCACAGCCGCATATATAGTTCAATCAGTTCCCTGCTGGCCCAGCCGTTGTACTTTTCCACCAGATGGTAGGGCAACTCATAGTGGCTGATGGTCACGAGAGGCTCGATACCGTGCTGCTTGCAGCAGTCGAATACCCGGTCATAGAAAGCCAAGCCAGCCTCGTTGGGCTGGGCCTCCTCCCCGGTGGGAAAGATGCGGGTCCAGTTGATGGAGGTGCGGAAAATCTTGAATCCCATCTCGGCAAAGAGGGCGATGTCCTCCTCGAAGTGGTGGTAAAAGTCAATGGCTTCGTGACTCGGATAGAACTTGTCTGGGCGGATGGTTCTTGTCACCCATTTGGGAGTGGTTACGCTGCCGTTGGTGCAATGATCGGGGACACTCTCCCCTTTGCCGTCCAGGTTCCAGCCTCCCTCAAACTGGTTGGCGGCGCAGGCTCCGCCCCAGAGAAATCCTTTGGGGAATGTTGTTTCCATAGGTAGTCTCCTTGCAGAGGATCAGGACTGCTGGCTTTCTTTGGGAACGCCAAACAGAAAGGTCAAAACCGCAGCGATAGCGAAGGACATGGCTGCACCCAGGATGATAAAGACAAAACTGTCGGCCTGATAGGTGATAATGGTAAACAGGCCCGGGGGCGCATAGGCCATGGCTCCTGCGTGGAAGAAGGACAGGAAGGCGGCGGAAATGGCCGAGGATACCATAGCAAAGATAAAGGGCTTGCGGTACTTCAGGTTGACGCCGTACATGGCAGGTTCGGTGATGCCCAGAATGGCCGAGAGAGCCGCGCTGCTGGCCACCGATTTCATCTGTTTGTCCTTTACCGCCAGGAAGGCGCCGAAGGCCGAGCCACCCTGGGCAAAGTTTGCAGTGAGGGCACTGACCAGCAGGGTGGAAATGCCGGTCTCTGCGATTTGCTGGATCTGGAGGGGGCCCAGAGCATAGTGCATTCCCATCATAGTCAACAGGGAGCGGGTGCCGCCCAGCAGAGCGGCTGCTACAAATCCTCCCACATTATAGAACCAGTCCATGAACTGGGCGATATAGGTGCCCAGATAGGAGCCGATAGGTCCCAGCACGATCAACTCTACCGGAACCATGATGAAAAGTACGATCATGGAAGTGAGCAGAATTTTCAGGAAGTCGGGGACCAGTGCGTCGATCCGTTTGTAAATCAGGCTCAACACCCACACCGATAATATGATGGGAATAACGGTGGAGTTATAACTTACATAGAGGATGGGTAGCCCTAGGAAGGACATGGTGGTGACGCCAGTTTCGACCGCAGCTGCAGCGCCATTCATGATAGTGGGGTACATATAAGCCCCTGCCAGGGCCAGGGCCATGTACTCGCTGACCTTAAACCGATGGGCGGCGCTGACTGCGAGGAAGAAGGGGAAGAAGTAGAAAATTAGGTCGCCGATCATGGTCAGCACCTGGATGAAACCACTGTCCGCCGGCAGCACCGTCACTCCTGCCAGGTTCTGGATGTTGGTAATCAGGGAGACGACTGCCTTGAACATACCGCAACCGATCAGAACCGGCAGGGTAGGTGCGAAAATCCCTGAGATGGTCTCGATCACCGCGCTGACTTTGTTTTTGGGCTTTTCAGCAGTCTGGGTTTGGCCGCTGCTCTGACTATCCTCTTCGGTGATATGCACCTGTTTCGAGACTTCTTCAAAGATGGCATTGACCTTTGCGCCGATGACTACCTGCATCTGGCCGCTTTTGATCTGGGCCGTGATGACGCCGTCCAAGCCTTTCAGTGCGTCAAGGTTTGCTTTACTATTGTCTTTCAGATTGAAGCGCAGCCGGGTAGCGCAGTGTGTCAGAGTAGAGATATTTCCCTCTCCGCCCACATTGGCGATGATCCGGGAGGCCAGCTCTTGGTTGGTCATGATATAGATTCCTTCCTTTCGTAGATACTCAGAGATCCAGAGCAGCTTTGTATCCTTCTGCAATGGCGGTCAGTGCGTTGCCGGCTTTGACGGCACCGCCGATGACCTGAACATTTTCGCAAACCGACCGGGCGGCAGCTTCCAGCGGGTTATAGTCGCGGTAGCCAAAGGCGGAAATAACGGTAGTGGCAGGCAGGGAAACACTTTGGCCTGCCTGGTCCAGATAGGTGACCTTGTCGTCCTCGATTTTCTGAACCTTGGCGTGGGTCAAAACGCGCACCTGGGCATCCTTTAGGTAACTCAACAGGCAGCGGCGGGTGAAGACCATCATGTCGTTGAGAATATCGGGCTGCATTTCCAAAATGGTGACATCGGGGTGAGATTCTGCCACAAACTGGGCTACTTCGCCGCCGACCTCGCCGCCGCCGCATACTACAACCGGACCGGAATGAACCGTAACATTGCCCAGCAGAACATCTTCAGCGGTTACCACGTGGGAGCCGTCAATGCCAGGAATACGGGGCATCAGGGGAGTGGCTCCAGTAGCAACGATGATAGCGTCAGGCTTTTCGGCCTGCAGCAGTTCGGCGGTGACTTCGGTGTTTAGATGGATGGGGACCTGCATGTCGACCAGGTTCTGCCGCACCGAGGAAATAAAAGTGGACAGTTCGCCCTTGCCAATGGGATAGGCTGCGCTTTTGAACTGGCCGCCCAGATCAGCCTTCTTCTCGTAGACTGTCACCTGATGGCCGCGGCGTGCCGCTGTTTCGGCTGCCATCAGGCCGCCAGGACCGCCGCCGATGACCAGAACCTTTTTGGGGTCCTCCACAGGGGCCAGCTCGCTTTCATACTCCAGACCGATGCGGGGATTGACCAGACAGGTGATGCTGGTGCCTTCAAACAATTTCTGTTCGCAGCCCTGAAGGCAGCCGATGCAGTAACGGATATTGGAGAGATGTCCCTGCTGAGCCTTCACCGGCAGGAAAGGATCTGCCAGAGAACCACGGGCCATACCGATGAAGTCAGCCTTGTTCATCATCAGCAAGGTATCCGCCATTCGAGGATCGTTGATCCGGTTGGTCAGGATAACCGGGATATGTACCAGTTCTTTGATCTGCTGGGCACCCTGCATATTGAAAGCATGCTCCGAGAACATGGGCGCAATGATCTGCCGCAGGGCAGGGCTGGCATACATACCGTTGGAAACATGGATAGCGTCGAACCCTAATTCCTCGCAGTGCCGGGCCAGGACAAAGCTCTCGGCCTCTGTGCGTCCACCCAAAAGGTATTCATTGACAGAAATGCGGACGGTGACAGGGAAGTCTGCTCCCACTTCCTTGCGGATCGCGGCGTAAACCTCGTCCAGGAACCGGGCACGATTTTCAAAGCAGCCGCCGTACTGGTCTACCCGCTTGTTGGTATAGGGGGAGAGGAACTCGGAAATCAGGTAGCCATGAGCAGCATGGATTTCGATGCCGTCAAAGCCGGCCTCTTTGCACCGTTTGGCGCAGGACGCAAAGTCTGCCACAACGCCATGGATTTCCTCCACGGTCATTTCCCGCGGCATTTCCTGAAGGAGAGGATCCATAGTAGCGGAAGGTGCAATGGGCTGAACGCCGCCATTGACAAAATGGGTGGACTGACGGCCAGGGTGATAAATCTGGCAGAAAATCTTGGAATCGTACCGGTGAATGGTCTCGGTCAGTTTCCGGTTGCCCTCCAGCTGGGCGTCGTTGTACAGACCAGGGATAAAGCGGTACCCCTTTGCATTGGGATTGACGGCGTAGTCCTCAGTGATGATGAGCCCCCAGCCGCCTTTGGCTTTTTCTTCAAGATAGCGAACGAAGCGGTCAGTGATCATTCCGTCTTCGGTGCAAAAGTTGGTCACCATGGCTGGGACCACAAGACGATTGGGAATTGTACAGTGGCCAATTTTCATGGGGGAAAACAACTTGGTGAACATAAGTACAGTACCTCCAGTAAGTAGTGTTGTTCAAACCGACTTTTTCTGATGGCAGTGTACAGTATATAAGCGTTAGAAGGTCAATAACAAAAGAAGTCTGCCTTTTTTGCACAAAAAGACAAACTTCTCGAAGAAATAAAGATGCGACAAATCCCTTTTGGTTCCAATCCGTGGCAACGCAGAAGCCGGTAAGGTTACAATGGTTTCAGGGTTTTAGACGCAGTGGAATATACAGTTCAATGAAGCGAACAAATTGCCCTTGATCAAAGCCCCGCCCCAGCAGGATAGCGGTCATGGTACCACCCTGCTCATAACCCTTTTGGCGCAGATAAGCCAGAGCGGATTGGGCATAGTTGGGATCAAATTGCCCAATAGGCCCCAGATCCAGGATACTGCACAAGCAGGTTTGCTGAGGGCGCAGGCGCATTCCTTCAATATCAGGGAGATGGAGAGCTTGAAAATACTGCTGGGGAAGGTGAATACCCCACAACTGATGATTTCCAACTTCTTCAAAGCAGAAATTCCAGAAGGGGGCCACTCGGTCTGTAAAGAGAATCTGACTGGCCTCTTGAGGAATCTCAATGGCGCCATAGTGGTCGGCACCGCCCTGCCGGAGGAGGACAAGGCTTTTATCGCGGGGTTTTACAAATACGGCTTTGTGGGGGAGATGCTGGACTGGATCCGGCGCGGGATGAAGGACGACCACCGGGCGCTGGCCCGCGGCATCGCGCTGACCATGCAGGGCAGCATCGACAACGCCATCCGCAATTTTCTGGCGAAATAAAGACCTTTACAAACCGGGCCCGATGAACAGATTTTGTTCACCGGGCCGTTTTTGTGCATGGCGGCGTCCATTCCGGTGTGGTAAGCTGGTATTACGACAACACACCGCACAGGAAAGAGAGGCTTTACCTATGGCAAACAAAATGCGCAATGTAACGGCGGCCGCGCTGGGCGCGGCGGGGGCGGGAGCCGCGCTGGCTCTGGCCCGCAAAGCCGGGCAGGAAAAGCGGCAGGCCGCCGTCCGGCAGGCCCGCGCACAGAGTGGCTACCGCAACACCGAGCGGGGCAGACAGCACAAAAACCGCAAGGGTATCTACTATTCCAGCGGCAACTACGAGGCCTTTGCCCGGCCCGAAAAGCCGGCCGGCGTCGAGGAAAAGAGCGCCTGGATCGTGGGCAGCGGTCTGGCCGCTCTGGCGGCCGCCTGCTTTCTGGTCCGGGACGGGCAGATGCCCGGGGACCACATCCACATTCTGGAGGCGATGGATGTGGCCGGCGGCGCCTGTGACGGCATCTTTGACCCTACCCGCGGCTACATCATGCGGGGCGGGCGGGAGATGGAGGACCACTTCGAGTGTCTGTGGGACCTGTTCCGGTCCATCCCGTCGCTGGAGAAGCCGGGCGCGTCGGTGCTGGACGAGTTCTACTGGCTGAACAAGCACGACCCCAACTACTCCCTCTGCCGGGCTACCGTCCGCCGCGGGCAGGACGCGCACACCGACGGCAAGTTCAACCTCAGCCAGAAGGGCTGCATGGAGATCGTCAAGCTCTTTATGACCCCCGACGAGGACCTCTACGACAAGACCATCGAGGACGTCTTTGACGAGGAGGTGTTCGACTCCACCTTCTGGCTGTACTGGCGCACCATGTTCGCCTTCGAAAACTGGCACAGCGCGCTGGAGATGAAGCTGTACTTCCAGCGGTTCATCCATCACATCGCCGGGCTGCCGGATTTCAGCGCCCTCAAGT